>JAEDMR010000154.1 GCA_016302925.1 Bacillota bacterium | reverse complement strand
GTCATGGATATGTGGTGGTCAGCATGGATCATCCGTACCATTCGTTTTTTACCAGGGATATCGACGGGAAACTAATTACTGTTAATCCTGATTTTCTGAGCGAAGTGATGCGGGTCGATTCAGACGAAGCAGTACCGGAAGAAGTGCTGGAGCTTTCCCATAAATGGCTGGACATTCGCACGGCAGACATAGGTTTTGTGCTTGACAGTCTGGAAAAGGGTGCTGTTCCTTCTGCTATTCGCATGATTCTTGCAAATGTGGATCTGGAGCAGATCGGTCTCATGGGTCATTCCCTGGGCGGTGCATCCAGTGTTCAGCTGGGACGAGATCGTGAGGACATCGATGCGGTCATTGACATCGATGGAACTATGCTGGGAGAGCGGATTGCTTTTGAAAACGGAGCATACAAACATTATGAAACACCTTACCCGGTGCCGGTTCTGGCACTGGATAATGAGAAACACCATCAGGTGAATCTGGAGCAGCAGGAAGCCTATACCAACTGGTATGTGCTGAAACATGCAAAGGACGGCATGGAAACCTGGATTTCGGGCAGTGAGCATATGAACTTCACGGATCTGCCGCTGTTTTCTCCGATCCTCGCTGCGAAACTGGGGACGGGAAGCCGAGATGCCCGGGAATGCGTCGAAATCATGAACGAAATCGTGTTGCAGTATTTTGACCATTATCTGAAGGGAAAAGGCGAAGTGAATATAAAAGAAAGTTATTAAGGAAAATGGCAGTATGGACATCAGGATTTTGAAAATTGCAGATAATCAGCCGGAAATGGTGGAAATACGCTGTCACTTTGTCAGTGAACAGGTGCAGGAAATCGCTGCTTTCGTGAAATCGAGGCAGGGAAATCTGACGGGGTTCTTCGAAAACCGGCAATATGAGGTCCCTTTTACAGATATCTACTATATTGAAGCGGTGGATAACCGGTTGTTTCTCTATAGCAGCCGTCGGGTCTATGAAACGAGACATCGGCTGTATGAACTGGAGGAGATGCTTCGAAAAAAATATTTTCTGCGTGTCTCAAAATCCATTCTTCTGAATCTTTTGAAAGTCCAGGCGATTCGTCCAGCTGCAGGGGGACGGTTTACAGCGATCTTGAAAAATGGGGAAGAAGTGGTGATTTCCCGTAAATATGTGCCTGAATTAAAAAAAGCACTGAAAGGTGGTGTTTCTCTGTGAGTGAATCAATTAAAAGTTTCCTTGTTCACATGATGACAGTCTATTTCACACTGGTGACCCTGATTACGGCAGCTATCCTGCTTCTCGGTCTGTACATGGAGCCGGAAGCGGAATTCGGATACAGTGCCTTTGCAGAGCCTTTGATTTTTGCTGCTTGCGGCACGCTTCCGTGTGTGGTTATGATTTCCCGGCACGAATTGCCGATAAAAGCGTACATACGGCGAAAAATAATGCAACTGATCCTGATTGAACTGCTGGTGATTTGGGTTTCCGGCGCCCGGATCGAAGACGGTTCGGCGCTGCAGTTTGCAATCTCCATATTGGTGATCTTTCTCTGCGCCCATGGGATTTCATGGCTGCAGGAATGCTATGCTGCCAGGCAGATGACAGCAGACCTGATCCGGCTGCAGGAGAAAGCAGGGGGTGTCTGAATTGGAAATTGTAATCAGATGTATCCTGAAAGAATGTCCTGCGGGCAGAATGACGGTTAATTCATCCCATTATGCAATTCCGATCTACCATCGCTTTGGTTTCCATGATACGGATCAAGAGCAGATTCAGGATGGAATCCGGTTCACGCCCATGGAACGGGAAGTATAGAAACAGAATCTTTCAAAGCAACAGAAAGTTGCGTGATAGTTGGTGGCAGTAACTGTGGCAATACGGTATCATCGGATTATCTTATTTCTGGAAAGGAGAAATCTAATGAGTAAAGTAAGTTTTTCAATTTTAATCGCATTGCCAATGATTCTTGCGATTGCAGGTGTAAGTGTTTACTTCTTTGTGTTATGTATTAAGGCGCTGCGAAAGTATCTTCGAAGCGGTGAAATACGCAAAGAAAAGAAATCAGTCGCCATGTCTCTGGGGGAAGCACTGAAAGAGAATCGGGAACGCTGCCACATGACCCAGGAGTTTGTGGCAGAAGCCATCGGTGTCAGTCGGCAGGCCGTATCCAAATGGGAAACCGGAACTTCCGATCCCAGCACATCGAATCTGATCGCACTGGCGAAGCTGTTTGATATTTCGGCAGAAGAACTGCTGCGGAGTGTGGAAGAAAAATGAAAAACCGGTTCAGAAACAGAGGGGTGAGTTTCCATGAAAGAAATAATCAGAGAAATCATACTGAACGCAGGTGCAGACGTCTGCGGACTTGCGAATGTTGACCGTTTCCGTAAGATGGAACCCGGGTTCAGACCTTCCGACATCTGGCCGGAATGCAAAACCGTTATCTGTCTGGGCGTTGCGCTGCCTAAAGGTCTGACCTGTGTACCATCCAGAATGATTTATGCCCGCTATAATAGGCTGGTCTGTGATATGGCCGACGATGTGGTCCTTCGCAGTGCCAAAGTAATTGAAAAGCTGGGGATTACAGCAGTACCTCTGCCGGCAGACGGGCCGTATGAATACTGGGATGTTGAAAAACAAAAGGGAAAAGGCCTGGTATCAATGAAAGATTTGGCGGTGGAGTGCGGCATTGGAACCCTCGGAAAGAACACCATGCTTTTGAATCCGCAATATGGAAGCATGCTGAATCTGGGTGCAATCCTCATCGATTTTCCGCTGCAATCTGATCCGTATGCTGAAAACATCTGCATTCCGGGATGCCGCAAGTGCATTGACGGCTGCCCGGGTCATGCCATCAGCGAAGATGGGCATGTCGATCAGAAACGCTGCCGGGAAATGACCTATCACCGAACGGAACGGGGATTTGATACTGTAGACTGCAATCAATGCAGGATGTCCTGTCCGGTGCGGTTTGGAAGGAAATAAAATGGAAGGAAGGAACGAGAAATGAAAGCAACCGTATTATCCGATAATATCGCCTGTGGAAACATCGGTGGAGAATGGGGACTGTGCATCTATATTGAATACCAGGGAAAAAAGATTTTGCTGGATACGGGATCGTCTGACCTGTTTCTGAAGAATGCAGAGAAGCTGGGAATCGACGTGGGGCAGGTGGATTTCGCGGTGTTATCCCATGCCCATTACGACCATGCTGACGGCATGCGGGACTTTTTCCGTGTCAACGATCATGCACCTTTCTATATTCAAAAAGAGGCCGGGGAAACTTGCTATGATAAATACTGGATCTTCCACAAATACATCGGCATTCCGAAGGGAATCCTGAACGAGCAGAAAGAACGTTTCCTGTTTGTGGAAGGCAAATACCAGGTCTGCGAAGGTGTTTGGCTTCTTTCTCATTCCACGGAGGGACTGGGAGCCATCGGAAGGCGAAACCATATGTATGTAAAGACAAGAGAGGGCTGGAAACCGGATGATTTCGCTCATGAGCAGAGCCTGATCTTGGAAGGAGACCGGGGGCTGATCCTCTTCAACAGCTGCTCCCATGGCGGCGCGGATAACATCATCAAAGAAGCGCAGCAGGCGTTTCCGGGGCAGAAGATCCAGGTTCTGATCGGAGGCTTTCATTTGTATACATGGAAGGCCAATGAGGTAAGAGCCATGGCGGACCGCATCCGTCAGACCGGAATTGAAATGATCTATACCGGTCACTGCACTGGTAAACGTGCCTATGAAGTACTGAAGGAGGAACTGGGCGACCAGGCGCAGCAGCTGAAGGCCGGGCTGGTGATGGAACTGTAGTCCCAATCAATTCGAAATCGGTAGAAAATAAAATGCTTGACAAGTAACCGAGCGGTAACTACAATAAGGTTATCGATCGGTTACTTTTGTTGTATGGCTATATGAAAGGTTTTTTATGAAGATAAATACGAAAGCCAGAATTATGGAGGAAGCGCTGAAACTTTTCGCCCAGACAGGGTATTCAGGAGCGTCAATGAGTGATATCGCAGGACGGCTTGGAATTACTAAAGCTGCTCTGTATAAACACTATGCAGGAAAACAGGATATCCTTAACAGTATAATTCACAAAATGGAACAGATGGATCTGGAGCATGCCAGAGCCTTTGAAATGCCGGAGGAAACGTCGGAAAAAGATGCAGATGCGTATCAAAATATCACGATGGACCGGATTTGCGCATATACGAAAGCCATGTTTTCTTACTGGACAGAAGAGGTGTTTTCCTCCGATTTTCGAAAAATGCTGACCCTGGAACAGTATCGTGATCCGTCCATGAACCGGCTGTTTCATCAGTACCTGGCGGCAGGTCCGGCAGAATATATGAAAGAAGTTTTTCGTCCTATGGTTGATTCCGAGGATAAAGCAGTGCAGCTGGCCCTGGAATTATACGGTTCTGTTTTTTTGCTTTACAGTCTGTATGACCAGGCGGAAGACAAGGAGGCAGTCATGAAACTTTTGGACCAGCATCTGGAACAGTTTACGGAAAGGAATTCGAAATGAATCAGAAAGAATATATTATTCGTTTAGAAAGTAAAGAAGACTATCGCCAAGTCGAACACCTAACCAGAGAAGCTTTCTGGAATGTTTACCATCCGGGATGCCTGGAGCATTATGTGCTTCACTGCTACCGTAATGATGCTGCCTTCGTACCAGAACTGGATCTGGTGATGGAGGTGGATGGGAAGATCATAGGTCATGTGATGTATGCACATTCGGCAATTAAGGCGGACAATGGAAGCATGATTCCCATCATGACCTTCGGGCCAATCAGTATTGCCCCGGAATATAAACGGCAGGGTTACG
>JAEDMR010000153.1 GCA_016302925.1 Bacillota bacterium | reverse complement strand
CAGGATCATACTGCCGGCAAGCTGCTTCAGGAAAGAGGCTACGCGGCACACAATTTGTCGCTTTGCGTATTGCATCTGATCCGGCGGATTGCGGAAAGTGAGGAATTCCCCCATGAAATCGGCCTTTTTCTCAGTTATCCGCCGGAGGACGTCTGCGGCTTCATAGAAAACGGCGGGGAAGGGTGTAAATGTACCGGCTTTTGGAAGGTCTACGGCGATGAAGAAAAATGCCGGAGTCTGTTTGCGAAATATCAGAAGTGTACTGCAGCAGTCCATATTGCTGCATTGTATCGTTGTCTTCTCAGCCGTTCTGACTCACGTCTTGGATAAAGTTCTGGCATCGTTTGGGTCATGAAAAAATTGCACCTCCTTGCATTTAGTTCACACAGATTTAATCTGCATTTCACATGAATTTGACATGTGCTTGATGGTGTTATTATATTCCTGATTTGTTTTCGTACAGTTTTGGCAAAGTGTAATTATTTCATTTTTCTTGTGGGTCAAAAGTGAACTTCCGGTGAAAAATATCCTTTCTTTCTTTTATTTATGGAAAAGCCGTGGTATACTGAACATGAGAAGCGCCGACGATATGGGGCATCGGGACGATGTGTTTTGTCGGTGAAAGAGGGGGAAAATAAGATGAAGAAGAGTGTAAAAAAGAAAGTTTTGCCGATTTTGTTGCTGAGTGCGTTCGTCACTCTGGTCATGACCTATGACGAGAAAGAGCGGATTCTGGAAAATTAGAAAAGGACTGCCGTGCCAATGGAACTTTGGAAACGAAAATCACCGTGGGAAAAAGAATGGGAAGACCTGAAGAAGAAAGAAAAAAAATTTACCGAAAAACGGCTCTCAGGTCCTACCTGCGCCATCATCAACAAGCTGGACCGGTTTGTTCCTGACAAACTGTCCGGTACGTTAAATGCGGCCTTTTTTAAGGGGTTTGAGGTGATTTTTGACAAGGGAACCGGAGTGATCGAGAAAACCTATAACAAGGGGAAGCGGGAGAAGGAATTTCAGGTGAATACCTATGCTGCGGAGCTTTCGGCCGACAAGCGATCCGTCCGAAGCTTCACGAAGCAGGCGAGCTCTGCCAAGAAGCTGAACCTTTTGGTATCCAGCGTGGAGGGCATCGGCCTGGGGCTGGTGGGAGCCGGCATTCCCGACATCCCGCTGTTTATCGCCATGGTGCTGAAAAGCGTGTATGAAATCGCCCTCAGCTATGGCTATTCCTATGAGACCGAAGAAGAAAAAGTCTTCATTCTCCACCTGATCCAGGTGGCCATGATGGACGGCGAGGAGTTCGTGGAGGCAGACCGCCGGTTTAACGAGCTGATCGACCAGATTGTGGAGGACGGCGACAGCATGGAGGGCTACCGTGTCAACAAGACGGAGCAGATGAAACAGACCTCCGCCGCTCTGTCCACCCAAATGATCTATACGAAATTCCTGCAGGGCCAGTTTGTGGTAGGCATTGCAGGGGGGATTTTTGACCCGATTTACGTCAGCCGCATCAGCGATTATGCTGTGCTGAAATACAGAAGGCGCTTCCTGCGAAGCAAATCAGGCGTTGCCTGCCCGTAATATCCGGGCCTGACGCCTGCCCGTGAGTTCGAGACCTTCCTCACGTAAAACAAAACTAAAGGAGAAACAACATGAAAAACAAAAAATTATCGCTGAAGGACCTGACAACAGCAGGTCTCATCGCAGCGCTTTATGTGCTGCTTACGTATCTGGTCAATCTGCTGGGACTTGCCAGCGGCGTCATTCAGATTCGGATTTCCGAGGCGCTGACCATTCTTCCGGTGTTTACCTGGGCTGCCGTTCCCGGCCTGTTTGTGGGTTGTCTGCTTGCAAACCTGCTGACGGGATGTGCCCTCTGGGACATCGTCTTCGGCTCTCTGGCCACCCTGGCGGGCGCTCTCGGCACCCATTATGTGGGGCGCAAAATCCCCGCTCTCGGCCCTGTTTTCCCGATCCTGGCCAATATCATTGTCGTACCGCCCGTACTCATGTATGTGTACGGTGTGCCCGATGGCTACTGGTTCCTGGTGGTCACGGTGGGCATCGGTGAGGTGATTTCCTGCGGCGTGCTGGGCTGGCTGCTGTATAAAGTTCTGAAAAAGCGAAAAATATTTTCGAATGAATAAGATCGAATGAGTAATCTGATTCTTGATTTCAGTCATGTTTATCCGGCCGATGCCGGAAACAGGGAAAATGGACTATACCGTGTGGATCTGTCGGACATTTCCGGCACGGATATGTACTGCACGCCGGAAGCAGCCGAAGAAATTCGCAGGCGGCTGTCTTTCTGCGGACCGGACGGGATCCATTTCATTGACAGCGGAAATTATCATTATGTGACGGGATTCTTTCTGGAGAAGATCCCGTCTCCGTTTTCTCTGGTGCTTTTTGATCATCATAACGACATGCAGTATCCTATGATTCATGAGCTGACCAGCTGCGGCAGCTGGGCCGGGGAGCAGCTGCGAAACAATTCGAACCTGCAGCAGCTGATTCTCATCGGACCTTCGGAGAAAACGATTGCGGAAATTTCATCGGAACTGAAGAAAAAGCTGGTCTGCATCAGCATGCAGGAAATTGAAAATCATATGGTGGACCGGGCGTTTGCTTCGGTGCGGCTGGAATTGCCTGCCTATATCTCCATCGATAAAGACGTGTTGAACCGGTATGAGGCCAGGACCAACTGGAACCAGGGACAGATGTCGGTTTCTACCATGGAGCGGATTCTGCAGGAGATTTTTCAGCATCAGCAGGTCATCGGCGTGGATATCTGCGGCGAGTGCAGCCTGTCGGAGCCATTTCCGCAGCTTCTGGAGGATGAAAGAATCAACCGAGCGACGAACCGGATCCTGTACCACTTCCTGTCCGAATATCTGCCGGTACGAAATTCGTAACATCCCGCACCGGCAGTGAAAATTACATTTCTTATACCTCGTAAGCCACCAGCGCGATGGATTTTCCCGCGGCTTCACTGAGTTTTGACTGTGCCTCGGAGATTATTTTCAGATCTTCCGGGCTGAGCTCTGCGAAATTGCTATGCATCTGCTATCACCTCCTGTATGTAGTATTCTCGGCAGGAGGGATTATTATTTCAGCAGATTCAATGTGGTACTTATTATTGTAATCTACGAACAATAAACTCCATAACAACCTGACACGACCGGAGTAAAATAGGGGGTTCCATTTTCTGCGGGGATATGCTATACTGAGGTTGTCAAAAGACAGGATACATCAAATATAACTGAATACGTGGTTCATGTCCGGCTGGAAAGCCGGTGAAAAGGGAAGCAGGTGAAAGTCCTGCGCGGTCCCGCCACTGTAAGGAAAGAGTGCCTTTCAACATGTCACTGGTCGTCAGACCGGGAAGACGAAAGGTGCCGTGACGTCCGAGCCAGGAGACCTGCATGAATCTGTTTATGAAAGCACGCTACGGGTAATTAGGGTGACGGAAACAGGTTCCCTTTTTTTCTGCATATTATCCGCTGCGGTTTTGCCGCAGCTTTTTTGATTGAAACAGGACGAAGAAATGGAAGATATCCCCCGGAATGCTTTGTATGCGTGCGGGGGTTTTTTCATGGGAGGGAGAATGAACAGAATCATAGACAGTTTCCGTCAGCTTTGTCTGGAGGGAAAAAAGGAGCAGGAAACGGATTTCTTCCGGGAAGTACAGAATGGTGTTTACTGGATACCGGTGAAATATGACAGTAAGGAAGATATGCAGCTGCAGATCTGTATGATAAAATCCGCCAGAGGACGGACATACATCCCGGCATTTCTGGACAGGGAAAGCTGCAGAACGAAAATGAAGCTGATGAAGCTAAATTATCTGCGTCTGAAGGCGCTGACGGAACAGCAGAGAGAAAAGGTATGCGGTCTGGTCATTGATCCGTATGGCGAAAAGATTGTCATTGACAGAACACTGATGCAGCTGATGGAAAAACAGCAGTCTGCTGCAGGGGAAAGGAATGCGGTATGACAACAGGAATCTTTGATAATCAGGAATACCTGGTATCTATGGATCTTCCGTCTCTTGCCGAGCACCTGGCGAGAAAGACCGGTCAGCCGAAGACAAAAGAAACCATAGAAATATTCTTTCGATGTCCGCAAAAGGACGGACTGAGCATTTGCCTCAATAAAGATGCCTCCATCTTTTTATGTGTGCCAAATCTCCTTTTTGGCGAAAACTTTAAGCTGGGCAGCCATATCTGGGTCTACTTTACGGAGACCCAGGAATGGGCCTGCCTTCCGGAAACACATATGGCGCCGGCGTTAAAGAAGAAAAATCGTAAGGTGAGCGCGTAGAGAAACAGATGAAATCAAAACAGGAGGAAAAAATGAGAGTAGAATGGTTTGAAAATCAGGATAACGTAGTCTATGCCAACATAGACGAGTTTGCGGACAATTTCGGTAAGGAAACGGGAATTTCAGATCTCCGCAGTAAAATTGAAGAATTCAGGGCCAATCCCGTGAAGGAAGGGCTGATACTCAGAGGAAAAAAACGCTCTGCACTAAAGCTGTTTATACCTGATATGGTATTCGATAAGCACATTGATATGGGCGAAAGTGTATGGATATATATAGGAGAAAGCTACCCGGCATACTGCCTTTACTGGCCGCAGAGTGAAGCATAAGGTGAAAGGCATGAAAACATATGATGGTTTCACAGGAAGCTTCGATCTTGTGACTGCCATGGAAAGATTCAGAGACAACCCCACGGAGCAAGGAAAGAGACAGTTTTTTAAAGAGCTGAAGGATGCGCAGCTTCTTGTTCTATATCAGGGAGATACTATGAATGTGGCTGCATTACATAACTCTGCAGGCGAAATACTCCTTCCGGCATTTACATC
>JAEDMR010000152.1 GCA_016302925.1 Bacillota bacterium | reverse complement strand
TGCTGCTGATCCGGGAGAAAAAAGAGGATTACGCCTCTGCCACCGCGGAAGCGGAAAAGGACCACCGCTCCCTGACAGAAAAGGGCAGGGACGTGCTGGCGGTGCTGTTCCGAAAGGACGCAGCCATCTACCTGGGCTACTGGACCATCATCTCCTTTGCCATGGGGCTGTTTACTTCCTATTACACCGTATTTCTCAACCGGAACCTGCATATTGACAAAGCCACCTCATCCCTGCTGGTATCCATTTCCTATGCGGCCATCGTGCTGTTCATGCTGTTTACGCCGATGGTGGTAAAAAAGCTGGGAACCGTGGGTACCATCTGCTTCACGGTCATCGGATCCGTGCCGTTTATGCTGATGATTGCCAACGGCGATGCCTTCGGCGGGGCTATGATCCCGGCGGTGGGATTCGCCCTCTTCATGCGGGCGGGCCTGGCCAATCTGGGAAGCCCGGCAGAAAGCGCCCTGAGCATGTCGGTGGTTCCGGCGTCTCTGCGCCCGGCATACACCTCTCTGGTGAATTTCCTGGCGGGATTCGTGAGCATTCTCAGCGGCACCTTTACCGGAAAAATCCTCTTCGTCACCCAGGAGGGCTACCGGACGGCGTACTATATCGCTGCGGTGCTGTATCTGCTGGCGGCCTGCCTGCTGTTCTTCGGACTGCGGAAATATAACCGGACGGCGGAGGTGGATTCATGAGTTACGAAACCAGACTGGAAGAATTCCGGGATCTGATTCGCCGGATCGAATATCTGAAATATACACTGAACTCCCTGATTTACTGGGACAAGATCACTTACATGCCGCCGGACGGCATCGAATACCGGTCTCAGGTCATGTCCTTCCTGGCGGACGAGCAGTACAAGCTCATGTCAGGACCGGCATTCCGCGGCCATGTGAAGTACTTCACGGGACATCGGAAAAACGACGAACTGACCAATGCCATGATGAAACGGATTACCAGAAGTTCCGGGTTCATCAGCCGGATTCCGGAAGAAGAATACCGCAGGTACATCGAACTGATCGCCCGGTCCGAGCAGGTATGGGAAAAGGCAAGGGAGGAAGATGATTTCGAAAGCTTCCGTCCCTATCTGGAAAACATTATGGAAACCTTCCGCAAGTTTGCGGAATACTGGGGCTATGAAAAAGACCCGTACGATGCGCTCCTCGGATACTATGAAGAGGGCCTTACGGTGGAAAAAGTGGACAGCCTGGTACAGGAGCTGAAGCCGCTCCTGATCACCCTTCTGGATCAGGTCCGGGAGGCGGAAAAAGACCGTCCTCATTGCCGACTGACCATGCCGCCTGCGGACCGGAAGCAGCAGGAACAGCTGTGGAAAGAAATCCTTTCCGATCTGGGCTTTTCCTTTACTGCCGGCCGTGTGGACACGGGAGCTCATCCGACGATCCTGGCAAGCTCCCCATCGGATGTGCGGATCGTCAACGCATACCGGCCGGAAGATCTGCGCTACGGCCTGTTTAATGTGCTCCATTCCGGCGGCAAGGGCATTTATCAGCAGTCCATCGATCCGGCACTGCTGGGAACCTTCCTGGCAGAGGTGCCGTCCTTTGCCATGGAGGAATGCATCGGCAGATTCTACGAAGATATTCTGGGCAGAAGTCTGGGTTTCTGGTCTCACTTTTTCGACAAAATCCGTGCGGCCGTGCCGGATTTCTCTGTGCGGACGCCGCGGGAGCTTTATGAGGATGTCAATCGGATTTCCTCTTCCCGGATTCGCCTTGAGGCAGATCAGCTGACGTATCTTCTGCACATTATCATCCGATATGAGCTGGAACGGGAGCTGATCAACGGAAGATTGGCGGTTTCCGATCTGCCGCAGGCATGGAACCAGAAATATGAAAACTATTTGGGCATACACCCGGAAAATGACCGGGAAGGGGTGTTGCAGGACATTCACTGGGCAGCAGGCTATGTTGGCTACTTCCCGACCTATATCGTGGCGGATCTGACCGCTGCACAGCTGGCGGCATCCATTGAAAAAGAATGCGGAAGTCTGGAATCCCTCATGGAAACCGGAAACTTCGCCGCCATCACAGACTGGCTCCGGGCGAACATATTTTGCTCCGGGGCACGATACACCGCGGAGGAACTGACCCTGCGGGCCACCGGGGAGCCGCTGACTTCCGGGTATTATATGGATTACTTGCGGAAGAAATTTTCCGAGGTATATAATCTGACGAAAGAAAATGAAAAGGAGAAGAGCAATGAATAACTTACTTCGAAAAATTGGTCTGGATGAAAAGATGGCCAGAAACTTCTGGGCAATCATCATCGTTGCCTTCGGCGGCGCAATTATCTACGGACTTCCGTATTTCCGGTATGACTACTATGACGCATATCTGGAAGTATACAACCTGACAGATACCCAGATGGGTGTTTTCGGAAGCATCCTGGGCGTATTCGGCATGATTTCCTACCTGTTTGGCGGTATCGTGTCTGACCGGTTCTCCACCAGAACCATTTTGACCGTATCTCTGATCGGTACCGGCCTAGGAGGCTTCGTACATCTGCTGCCGCTGAACTTTACAGCACTGGTATGTCTGTATGCCTTCTGGGGCGTAAGCTCTCTGTTCGCTTTCTGGCCTTGCTGCATCAAGGCGGTTCGTATTCTGTCCGGATCCGGAGATCAGGGCAAGGCTTTCGGTTTCTTTGAAGGGGGCCGCGGCATCGGTGCAGGTCTGATGGCAACCGGTGCGGTATTTGCCTTTAAAATCGGTGCAGGTCAGATGGATGATCAGGTTGCAGGTATGCGGTATGCGATTATTTTCTATTCCGTGCTGACCATCCTCATGGGTGTGCTGGTATTCTTTACGGTAAAGGAGGAAAAGATGGAAAAGAGCGACCGTGTGACCTTCAAAGGCATCGGCGAACTGCTGAGAATGCCGGCGGTATGGATCATCGGTTTCGTAACCTTCTGCAACTATGTATTCACCCTGTCCATGTACTATTTCACACCGTACCTGACGGAAATCCTGGGTGCAACCGTTACCTTTGCGGCAGCTCTGGCTGCTTCCAAGCGGTGGTTCTCCCTGCTGGGTAATGTGGGCGGCGGTATCGTGACCGATAAGGTAGGTACCGGAAGAATGCTGCTGATTTCATTCATCGTAATGGCGGTTGGCACCGTAGGCATGCTTCTGCTTCCGCAGAACTCCGGCAGCATCATGATTTTCACCGTGCTGTTTGTTATCGTATATATCTTCTATAACGTAAACTATGCCATGACCTGGGCAATGATGGACGAAGGTGCCATTCCGGAAAGACTGTCCGGAAGTGCAGCCGGTCTGATTTCTACCATCGGTTATCTGCCGGAAATCTTCTGTTCTCTGCTGGCTGGTATCATGATTGACCAGAACCCGGGCTGGGAAGGCTACAGAAACTACTTCGGATTCGTGACCGCAATGCTGGTGATCGGTGCCGTGCTGGTTATGATCTGGATCAAGTATCTGAATAAGAAGAAAAAGGAAGAAGCAAAATAAAATGGATTATATTTTTGAAAGGGTATACGTCGAAACGCCGGTGGATACCGACGGCGACGGAAAACTGGATTTAGCGGCCGCCTGGATCAGGCGGCCGCTGGAAGGAAAGGTGCCGGCAGTGCTGGTGGCCAATCCTTACCTGATGACCTGCAATGAGGACTGGTACAACCTGAATGATGTAAACCGGGAGCTTGCGGTATATCCACAGCAGAATATCCCAGAGGAAGCCGTGCACTACAACTTCCGCCGGCCGGTGGAAGCAGAGCCTGCATACCTGCGGGAAACCTGCGGAATGGCACAGACTGCCATCATCGATGAGAGCGAAGTGGGCGTGGAATTTGAATGCATCTCTCCGCTGTATGCCTATCTGAATCAGAAGGGATATGCTTCTGTGTTCTGCGGGGGCCTGGGAACCCTGGGCTCGGAAGGCTACACTCTGACGGGATCCCGTCAGGAAGTCCTGGCCTTCAAAGCGGTCATCGACTGGCTGTGCGGCCGGGCCCGGGCATTTACCAATCAGACGGACAATATCGAAATCCGTGCAGAATGGTGTACAGGTAAAGTCGCCATGTCGGCCAAATCCTATCTGGGTACCATGTGTATCGCAGTGGCTGCCACCGGGGTGGAAGGTCTGGAGACCATCATTCCGGAAGCGGGCATTTCCAACTGGTATGATTATTACCGGGAGGGGGGCCTGGCTGTGCCGCCGCTGGAATGGCAGGGGGATGACATCGACCTTCTGGCGAAATACTGTTTCAGCCGTGCCAAGGATGCATCCGACTATGCGAAGGTGAAGGACGGGTATGATCAGGCACTGGCTGCCATGATTAAAGCCAAGGACCGGGACAGCGGAAACTACAACATCTTCTGGGATCAGCGGAATTACCTGAACCAGATCGAAAACTTCAAAGCTTCCGTGTTCATCATCCACGGCATCAACGACTGGAATGTGAAGACCAACCAGTGCATTCCTCTGTTCCAGGCTCTGGAAAAACAGGGCGTAGAGCGGAAGATGCTGCTGCATCAGGGAGAGCATGTGTATGTCTATGACCTGGAGGGCTCAGATACGCTTTCCATGGTGGAACGGTGGCTGGATCACTACCTGCGGGGTGCAGACAACGGTATCGAAAAAGAACCGAAGGTTCTGGTGGAAAGCAACGTGGATCAGATGCAGTGGATGACTTCCGACACCTGGCCGCCGGAGGGCTGGGCGTATGAACAATTCCCGGTCAGCTTCCGTGAAGGCAGTGAAGGTAATGAAGGCAGTGAAAGCAGTGAAGTAATGATAACTGATGACCTGTCTGCAACGGTCTATGACAAAGCCTCCGACAACCAGAAGGAATGGCGGGATGAACTGGTTCTTTCCGAAGATCCGGCATACAGAAACCGCCTGAAGCTGG
>JAEDMR010000151.1 GCA_016302925.1 Bacillota bacterium | reverse complement strand
GAAGTCCCTCCTTGGTCAGCTCAATTTTCGTATCGATAAACTTTTTCGACCACTGAAGCTGACTGTTCATCTGATCAATTTCACTGCGCCGTGCTTCCAGAAGGTCGATGAGAGCCTGGGGAGAGCGATTTTCCATATGCTCCTTGATATCCTTCAGCGGAACCCGCAGGTCCCGCAGCGCCATCAGCACGGAAAAGGTTTCGATCTGCGTGTAGGAATAATACCGGTAGCCATGTTCATCGGTGATGGCGGGCTTAAAAATGCCGATATCATCGTAATGAAACAGTGTCTGCTTTTTTACACCGCAGATTTTCGCAAATTCTCCTGTGGTGAAGTAGTTTTTATTATTTCTCATGATGCAGCCTCCTGGTTCGCACTTTACTTCATTATATCACGGAGATTTTTGGGCTGTCAATTCTCGCTGCAATCATGTATAATGTACATGAGATGCATTGATTTTTCAAGGAGGATATTAAAGTGAAATATATTCAGGTGGACATACATGTAAAACGGGAGGGCATCGAGCCGGTGGTCTGTGCACTGCTGGGCATCGGGATCACCGATACGGTGGTGGAGGACCCCGCCGACATCGACGATCTGCTGGAAAAAGAAAATGATTATGAGTGGGACTATATCGATGAAGAGGTGCTGAAGCTGCAGGAGGAAGAACCGAAGGTGACTGTATTCCTGGAAGACGATGAAGATGGCCGGGAAAAGCTCCGTTCCATCCATGTGGCGGTGGAAGCGCTGAAGATTGAAGCAGAAGGCGGCTTCTTCGGAGAAAATGTGGATCTGGGGCCTCTGACCGTGGAATCCTCGGTGGAGGATGACAGCCTCTGGAAGGACAACTGGAAAGAATATTTCAAGCCGAAGAAAGTGGGACGGCGCATTGTGGTGAAACCGACCTGGTATGACTATGAGGCTGCCGGAGATGATCTGGTCATCGAGCTGGATCCGGGCATGGCATTCGGAACCGGCACCCATGAGACCACCTCTCTGTGCCTGCGGCTGATGGAAGATTATCTGAAGCCCGGCTGCAAGGTGCTGGATGTGGGCTGCGGTTCCGGCATTCTCTCCATAGCCGGCGCGCTTCTGGAAGCGTCTGAGGTGCTGGGCGTGGAGATCGATCCGGTGGCGGTGGACATCGCCCAGGAAAACATCGAATTGAACAATGTATCCGGCATTGCCCGCGCCCAGTACGGCGACCTGACCCGGGGCATCAATTTCCGGGCGGATATGGTCGTCGCCAATCTGATGGCCGATCTGGTGATGATGCTCAGTGCCGACGTGGCAAAACATCTGCTGCCGGGCGGTAAATATATCTCTTCGGGAATTTTGGTGGAAAAGCGGGATCTGGTGGCTCAGGCCATCCGGGACTGCGGTTTTGTGATCGATGAAATCAGAGAAGACGGCATGTGGTGCGCCATCGTAGCCAGCCTGCCGGAGGAGTAAAACTATGAGCAGATTTTTCGTGGATCCGTCCGATGTGACGGAACGGTATATTTATCTCAGCGACCGGGGTGACCTGCATCACATGAAGAAGGTTCTCCGATTGTCTATCGGCGATGAACTGGATGTGTCTGACGGCACGGCCTGGGAGTACCATGTCCGGATCGAAGCCCTGGACGAAGACGAGGCAAAGCTGCAGATCCTGGACAAGCAGAAATTCGCCCGGGAACCTCGCCTGCAGGTGACCCTCTTTCAGGGCATTCCGAAAGCCGGCAAGATGGAAGGCATCATCCAGAAGAGCGTGGAACTGGGCGTTCACGCCATTGTGCCGGTATTCATGGAACGGACCGTGGTGGTAGACAAGGGCAACTTCGGTAAAAAACAGGATCGCTGGCAGAAGATCAGCGATGAAGCGGTGAAGCAGTGCAAACGGGGCATCATCCCGGAGGTAGGCAGCGCTGTGAAGTTCAGCGGTATGCTGGACGTATTGCCAAACTACGATCTGATTCTGTTCCCATACGAAAACGAAGAAAACCGGACCATCAAGGACTGTCTGCGCCAGATTACCTGTCTGCCGGAAACAGTGGCCATCATCATCGGTCCGGAGGGCGGCTTCAGCGACAAAGAAGCCCGGATGCTGGACGAAGCCGATGCAGAGCGAGTCTCCCTGGGTAAAACGATTTTGCGGACAGAGACCGCAGGCCCTGCAGCGCTGGCCATGACCATGTACGAACTGGAACTGTAAACGGAGGCGGAGAAAATGGACATCAGAGTCAGAGCATACACGGAAAACGATCTGCCGGACATGATCCGGATCTGGAATGAAGTGGTGGAGGAAGGCATTGCATTTCCCCAGGAAGACTGCCTGGACGAGGAAACGGGACGTGATTTTTTCGCCGCTCAGACGTACTGCGGCGTGGCGGAAGCGGGAAGCTGCAGCGGGTCCGGTACGGAAAGTGCGGGCGGAGGGAAAATCTGCGGCATGTATATTTTGCACCCCAATAACGTGGGACGGTGCGGCCACATCGCCAATGCCAGCTATGCAGTGGCCAGGGATGCGCGTGGACTCCATATCGGAGAGAAGCTGGTGCTGGACTGTCTGGCTGAGGCGAAGTCCCACGGTTTCGGGATCCTGCAGTTTAATGCGGTGGTGGCATCCAATGTCCATGCTCGGCATCTGTATGAACGGCTCGGATTCCGGCAGCTGGGCGTAATCCCCGGCGGATTTCGGGTGAAGGACGGTCGCTACGAAGACATCTGCCCATATTACCGGAGTTTGTAGCACAGGCTGTATACGCTGTTTGCGGAAAGGAGAGAATATGGAATTACCAAGAAAAATATGCACCTGCGGCGACCGTGAGTGCCCGTTCAATCCGGCGAACCACGATCAGGGGTGCACACTTTGCATTGAAAAAAATCTGAAAGCGGGAGAGATTCCCAGCTGTTTCTTCCATAAATACCTGCCGGAGAACCCGGACAGAACCGGATATACCTATGTGGATTTTGCCCGGGAAGTTATGCAGGCGGAATACAAATGAACCGGCTGACTATTGGGCTGCTGCAGATCATGCCCTGCGGCAGTCTGGAAGAAAACCTGAAAAAAGGCATGGTTGCCGGCCGCCAGGCAAAAGCGGGGATCGGAGAAAATAAAAAATAGTTGCAGGTTCCAGCTTGTGCATTTTTTGCACAAGCTGCCGGACCGAAGCGGCCAGTAATATGCATCGACAGATGAAAGATGCGTATTATGCAGAAAAAAGGAAAGCACGGTCAGGGAGGTCATCAAAAAACCATATTGAGAACGGCGCCGGGAAAGATAATTTTCAGTGGATGTAGGAACTTTCCGTAATAAGCTTACTTCTGAGTCCTGCAATGGAGAGAAGGACGTTGGAACGGCGAATATGACGCAAAACGAAAACGAATAACCCGAGTTGCGTCATGCAGATGATGCCGCAAGGCTGTTTACGTGGATTCGAAGGAGGAAATTTACAAGAAATAAATACAATAATGGAAATTCAATGAATATATTACAATTATATCCATGAAAGCTGTATAAAAAAATCGCCGTTTCACTTGACGTAAGGGCGTGTATTGAATTTCGATGACGCAAAAGATACATGTGAATTGCGATTTGCGTCATTTTTTGATTTCCGGAAAAATCGGAAAGAAAAAGAAAGGAAACATAAAGCAGTTTGTAAAAAAGGCCGGACTTTCTGCAGCAGTTGTGCAGAAGTTCCGGCTTTTCAGCGATTTTACGGAGCCCCGAGGCTGCCCGAGGCCGCTCACAAGAACGCTCCTGAGGTCGCTGGCGTCGATTACTCTTCGTCTCTCCAGCGGATGACCTTACGATAGGTGTTGCAGCCGTAGATGATGCCTACGATGAGCACGCCGGCGATTGCCACATTCCGAACGATTTTATCTACATGGACGGTAACGTCAACTTTATTATTGTCCCGCATTTTTATAAACCCTCCCTCTATATTGATACATTTTCTGATACCTCTATTTTAGCAGAAATTTAGCAAAATGCAAGAGCTGTCAGGCCGGAAGGTCGTGTCAAGTTGTTGTGGAGTTTTTTGTTGACAACTTATCCGGCTTCTGCATATGCACATGATCCTCGTCGGCGTACACATGCAGTTCCTTCACTTCCTTCTTCTCAGACCATTCCGGTTCCTTTTCCGGAACAGAGAGTTTCAGAATATGATTTCGGACAGTTTGGCGGCTGACCGCTCCGTCCGTCACAATCTGTGCACTTCTGGCATACGAGGTCTCTGCAGCTTCCGTCACCAGCTTTGCGCTGATGTTGTCTCCAATCCGTTCGTACTTTCGAATGCCCAGCACGTCGTCCAGTGGACAGACATAACAGCCACTCCGGTTGTCATAGTAGTAATCCCGCTGCAGGTGCAGCTCGCCAAGTTCTGTCAGCAGTGACCGCTTTCGGTTCTTTTCCTTCAAAACGAGCCCCAGTGCTTTGCGTCCTGCTTTATCGTCGCGAATCTGATGGTTACATTCGTCGGAAATGGTTTCAATGATGCTGCGAGCAGCGGTCTTGCATTCTACCAACACATCGGAAGCGAGAGCATCGATATCAGAAATTTTCGTTTCGAAGGCCATTTTCGTAATTTTTTCTACCAATTCCAGTGCAATCTGTTGTATAATAGTGTCCATAGAGATTTCTCCTTTTGTTGATGTTTTTGCAAATTCTATTTTAACACATTGGAGCTAATCTCTATTTTATTTCTTCTAAAAACTCCACAACTATTTTACACTATCGGCCGGAATCTTCACGGGATGACCATGGGAATCTCAGGCCGGAATATGCTCCGAAAGAACGAAAGAAGGGGTGCGGAGAAACCGTTTCAGCCCGAACAGACTGTCCGGGTCGTCCCGGCGGATCGTATTCATGATCTGATAGCTGGTCAGAGAGCCGGCGAATCCCAGATCCTTCAGAATCGGATCGGCCGATCCGTCGGTGGGCCAGG
>JAEDMR010000150.1 GCA_016302925.1 Bacillota bacterium | reverse complement strand
TGGACCGTGAAATCGCCCATGTGCAGGAAGCCGCCGAGCAGGCACATCTCCGCCGGATTCCGAAGACCATCAGCGTATTCGAAATCACCGGACCTCTGTTCTTCGGTGCGGCAGACCAGGTACGGGATATTGTGGCCCACCCTGGCACCCGCTGCCTGATCCTTCGTATGCGCAGCGTGCCGGCTCTGGATACCACTTCCATGAATGCGCTGAATGACCTTTTGAAACGCTGCCGGAAAAAGAAAATCACCCTGATCCTGTCCCATGTCAACGAGCAGCCGCTTCATGTGATGGAAAAGGCGGGCTTCGTGAAAAAGGTTGGTCTGAAAAACATCTGCCGGAACATCGACGCCGCCATCGAACGGGCCGAAGAAATCGTCAGCCAGCCGCTGCCTGTGAAAAAGGAAAAGAAAACCGAAAAGAAGGCCTGATTGAGCTGCCTCGGCACACCACGGTTTTCCGAAATGCCCAAATTGTTTTCAAAAAGAAAACTTTTCGCCAGATTTGGAAAACTGGCATGGATATACATGCCGGCAGCCCGGATTTTGCCGGGCAAAATCCGCAAACTCCCCGGGAAGGCGGGCGCGTCGGACGTTTGCAAACGAAAAACTCCCGATACAAACCGAAATTTCACCGGAACCACAATCCCGGTTTTCCGAAATGCCCAAATCGTTTTCAAAAAGAAAACTTTTCTCCAGATTTGGAAAACTGCTGGCAGCAGCAAGGTTTGAATGGAAGAATATGATTGCATAAAAAAACGAGTAAATGAATTTGTATTCTTTTGGCAACGAATAAAAAGTGTGTTCATCCCATTGGGGAACATTATGATGGCTTTTATTGCTGAAGTGCTCCCCAATATGAAGACGAAGATGTCTTTGTGATTGCAGTCTTTCTGAAAAGGGCTGATTTACCGGCAGAATGCTAATTCATTCATATATTACCGGGAACAGAAGAGACATTGGCAACGATGGGTGAGCAGATTAAGCTGTCCAGACTCAGAAGACGCTTGTCAGCAGAATTGGTCGCAGAACGCGCCGGAATGAGTCGCGATTCTCTATTGGCCGAACCCCGCTGTTCAACCCTGCCGTTTCCAGTAAAAATCACTTTCAAAGCCTGAAAAATCATGATATAATGGCGAAGGATCATGTATCTATCGTGACAGAAGACAGAGCAAGAGGAGGTATTTATTTTGGAACCGTACGAAAACAGCAATCTATCCGGCCAGCCGGAGAATCCGCAGCAGCCGCAGCAGCCGGAACAGCCGAGCCAGCCGGAACAGTCCCAGAAACCGAGGCAGACAGTCGTTCTGAATCAGACGTCGAAAAAGGGGAGTATGCCGGGTTGGGCCAAGGGCCTGATCATCTTTGGCATCATCGTGGTATGCGTGGTGCTTCTGACCGTGGGCTGCAATCGAGTTGTCAGCAATGTAACGGGAAGCCTGACGACAGGTTCGACCGATGAAGTGGTTACCGATTTTGGCTATGATTACATCGGAACCCTCTATATCGATGGTACCATTGACGAATACGGCACCGATACATATAATCATCAGTATCTGCTGAACGCCATTGATGCCATGATGACAGACAGCAATAACAAAGGAATGATTCTTTTCGTCAATACGCCGGGCGGCAGCGTGTATGCTTCCGACGAGCTGTATCTGAAGATAAAGGAATACCAGGAAACGACGGGACGGCCGGTATATTCCGCCATGCAGTCCCAGGCCACATCGGGAGGCTACTATATTTCCGCCTCCTGCGATAAAATCATTGCCAACCGCAACTGCTGGACCGGATCCATCGGCGTGACCATGGGAACACTGATGGATATCAGCGAATTGCTGGAAAATCTGGGGATTAAGACCAACACAATCACTTCCGGTGCCAACAAAGCCATGGGAAGCAGTTATGAAGCCATGACAGAGGAGCAGCGCGAAATCTTCCAGAGCCTGATCGATGAAGCCTATGACCAGTTCGTGAGCATCGTAGCCGATGGAAGAGATATGAGTGAAAAGGAAGTCAGAAAGATCGCAGACGGCAGAATTTACACGGCGAAACAGGCAATGGACAACGGCCTGATCGATGCGATCGGCACTTTGGAGGATGCCGTGCTGGATATGCAGAGTGAATACGGTCTGCAGGACTGCGCGGTGGAAGACTTCATTCCGGAATCAAAAACAGATTTTTCCGATCTGCTGGGTATTGTATCTGAGCAAAATCCGATCTCCGGACTGAGCGATGCGGCGTTGATTGAAGAGCTCGTCGCACTGAACGGTACCTTCCGTGTCAGCTATATCGCCAGCGTGAAAAAATAGAAAGCAGAAATACCGCATCAAATCAAATGGTGCGGTGTTTTTTTCTTTTTGCTAAAATTTTGAACATATTTTTGCAAGATGTAACCAATACTGTAACCAAAGAATGTTATACTTTAAAAAACAGCGAAAAGGAGAAACATTTATGCAGAGTCAAATACATATCGATGGAAGAAGGGCAATGCTGGTATGTGTGGATTCCTCCGAAAAAGGAGTTTGGACAGGAAGATACTATAATTCCAGTCTGAAAAAGGGAGAATCCTTCCGCAGCCTTGTCGATTTCCTGATGAAAATGGAAAAGACACTTGACCAGATGCATTTCCCGCAATCCTTTTCTGCCGTACGCCGTTTCACCCAGGAAGAGGAAACGGAACTGATCGGTGCTTCCAATGAGGAATGTCAGACAGGAAAAGCTGCAACCTTTCTGATCCGCATTCTGTTCCGGCAGAATGCCAGCTGGCAGGGCTCCATCCTGTGGCTGGAAGGAAAACGGGAGGAAAGCTTCCGCAGCGTACTGGAACTGATCTTTCTGATGAACGACGCACTGAACGCGCAGAAAAGCGCGGAAAAGAAATAATCAAGGAGGAGAAAACATGAAAAAGAAAGTTTTTGCCGTATTCATGATCGTGGCCATGCTTCTCTGCTTCATGCCGTCCATGGCGTTTGCCGATGGGTCTGCAGAGGCAGACAACGGTGCTGTGCTTGATAAGCAGGCTGTACAGAACAATGACGGCAGCGTTGAAATCACGCTGAAAGCGCACACAGGAAGTAAAACCGTAACCAGTGTCAGCAGCAAACCGGTTGACATTGTACTGGTTCTGGACCAGTCCGGATCGATGGCATACAGTTTTGGAACAGTAACCAGACAGGCTGCAATGAAGGATGCTGTGGCGAATTTCATCGACAATATCGATCCAAATGGCGAACACAGAGTTTCTGTAGTGACTTTTGGGTCTGATGCGTCTACTTTAGCAGGATGGACGGATGCGAATGAAACAGGAAAGTCCAGCCTGATCGGTGAGATTAACAATCTTCCAGTTAGTCCAGAAGGTGCAACGAATGTGGCTGCAGGCATGGATACTGCGGCATCCCTGCTGAAATCTGCCAATGCAGACAGCCAGAAGGTTGTCATCGTATTTACGGATGGCGTACCTACAAAGACTAGATATTTTGATACTGACGTTGCAGATCGGGCGATTTCGATAGCAAAAGGCATAAAAGATGCCGGAGCAAAGGTATATACTATCGGTATCTTTGGTGGTGCAGATCCTACACAGCTGTATGGAGAGAAAGCGGACTATGGTATTTACAAAGACGTTATTTGTTCCGGAGAAGTAAACTCTGTATGGGGGGGAAATTTTCTGTCGGATTTGTTTGGCGGAGATGTTAGAAATGATGATATCCCTGCCGGCAACCGTTTTCTGAACTACCTGTCCAACAACTTTTTGGCAGCGTACTGCATAGGAATTAAATATGGTAATTATGATCCTGGAAACTATTTTATGGGTAATATTGAGGGATATAAAATTACCCAAAACTTCGAACGCTCTGACAGCAAATATTACCTCACTGCCAGTGATGCGAGCGGACTGAGTGATGTATTCAAACAGATTCAGTCTGATACTATGGTTCCTGCCATCGAACTGGATGCATCCACAGTAATCCGTGATGGAATTTCTGCTTACTTCAATGCACCGGCAGCAACTGACGTAAAGGTGTATACTGCTGCATACAATGGAACTTCATTTGACGAAACTTCTCTTGCTGACATTACTTCAGACGTAACGATAGATGTTTCTTCAGAAAAGGTAGTTACTGTTACCGGATTTAACTTTAACGACAATTATACCTCGCCCGAGCCGCGTCCTGTAAATGGCAAAGAATTCTACGGAAAAGAACTGATCATCAAGTTCACGGTTACTCCGAATTATGAAGCAATAGACAGTGCATTAAATGCTGGAAGTCTGACGAGAAATGCAGATGGCGCGGATTATAAAGTACCGACAAATACTGACGCACAGATTTTAAAGGGCACTGAAGTCGTTGCAAGTGCAGATGGCGGATATGCTTCAATGCATACAGTGACTTATCAGATCGCTGGTGAAACTGAACCATATAAGGTTCAGCTTAGAGCGGCAGGGGCGAAAGTACAGAAAGAAGCTGATTTAGCGGCTCATACTGCATGGACATCGAAACAGATTGCGGCAACAAATATTAGTACTTCAGGTTATTTCACCATGCCAGCTCAGGATGTAGTCTTTAACTGCGATGCAGAATATGTGCCGGTTGTACCAGATCAACCGAATGCAACTGACATCGATGGATTAACTGACAAGGTACAGGTTGAATGCGAAACAAATACTGCAGAACATGCAGAAGCATTATATGATCTGACTGATTTCTCCATCAGTGAAGTGCAGGGAACGGAAGGGAACTACTATGTAACCCTGACCGTACCAGCAGCACCTTATGTAGCAAAATATGTGATAGAAAATGGAAATCATACCCAGGTTGCCACCGATCCGGTAAGCAAGGAACTGAGGGCGACCTACGATGGTGAAAAATGGTCTGTTGCAGAAACCGATAAGGTTGTCTTCCATGTAGAATGTGAAGAAGCTCCTGCACCGGTTGTACCAGATCAACCGAATGCAACTGACATCGATGGATTAACTGACAAGG
>JAEDMR010000149.1 GCA_016302925.1 Bacillota bacterium | reverse complement strand
ACCATTCGTCCGGGTGCTTCTCCGGAAGTCGAAACATCCTATGATTTCAGCTTCATAAAACAGGTATCTTCCTATGCACAGGAATGTGGATTCAACATGAACTCCACATGTTCCTACGACGCCAGTTATCTGGAATCTGTGGGCGCTGCTTCCCAGCCGCTGGAAGATGCCATCGCAGATCTGGAAGCAGAAACCGGGATCGGAGAAATGAAATCCAGAAGATATCCGCTGCGGCAGTTTTTCGACAATTACCTCATCGAATATTATATTTATTTTCCATATACACAGAACCGTTCCCTGCTGGTGGACATCGATGAAACCGTTTTTTCTGATTTTTTCCTCATTCCCGTACTGCCGGAAGAGCAGATTGTGATTACTTACGATAAAACCGATTACCCGGACGGAGTCATTTCCACAGAAGTGGATGGTGGATTTCCCACGAGAACCTGCAGCGCCTTCACCGATGATGCCGTTTTTTTCTCCTTTGACAGTGTCGCAGGAGATGGCCGGTATGTGGATACCAGCCTGATTCCCGGAGGATACGGCATTTACCGTCTGCCTTATGCGAAGGAGACTTTCTCCGGCAGCAGCCCATCCTATACGGTGCAGTCAGAGGAACTGTCCAATTGCTTTTCTCTGGACCCGACAGTCCGCGTCTGCGATCTGCGGCTGGACAGCCGGCAGGAAACCCTGTTCCTCTATACCCAGGAAGGCGAAAAAAACTGGCTGACACTGCTGCGCACCGACACGATGGAAATTCTTCAGCGGCTCTGTCTGTCCGGAAAGGAAATGGACGCCAGTCCATGGTACCAGGATGACGACTTTTTCGTACTCAGCGACGGGTATACACTTCTGGTCTTTGCCGAAAACGAAGCGGGCTGCTTCGAAAAACAGCTGGAGACCTCCCTTTCGCCATTGGAGGAACCGCTGTTTCATCTCAGTTCCAATGCAACCATGGCATGGGACGGCAGGCAGCTGGCGATTACATCCTACAGTCCGAAGGAAGAAGATGAGTGGGTCACCACCGCCTTCGTTCTGGCCGTGTACGATGATTCCGGATTGCGTTACGCCGGACGGTACGACCCTGTTCTGAACCCGACCGGCAGACCCGAAGATTTCAATTATATCTGTCAGTCACCCGACAATGCCCTGCCGGAAATCCACTGGGAGGTGAAACCATGAGAAAACATATGGCCTTCTTTCGACTCATCGCAAAATCTGTCCTTCCGGTGTTTGCTGCCTGCCTGGTCGTCATGACTGCTGTGGAAGTCTTTCTCTTCTGGCACACGGCCGGCCGCATGGATTTTGAAAAACGTATGATGACCGATCTGATTGACGAACGCCATATTTCTTTCGTCTTCATTGTAGCTGTATTTGCATTGTATCTGTTGCTCTGTCTGTCTCGGGACAGCTTTGCAGGGCGGCAGGACTATACCCTCCGCCGTCTGACCCTCCGCGGACGCAGCATATTTTTCTGGCAGTTCCTGTTCAGTGTATTCTGTTACTTTATTTTGTGGGCGGTACAGGCCTGGGTGGCCTTTTTCCTCTGCAGGTGGTTCCTGCATGAAACCGACGCAGCATGGATCAATGGACAGACTCTGATGCTGACCTTTTATCAAAACGAATTTTTACATCATACTATACCCCTGTCAGACACGATGGGATGGTTTCGGGAAATAATGATCTTTCTGAGTATTGCATTCTCAGCGGCTGTGATCCGATATAATATTATGATGCGGAGGAACCACCGCGGAAAGGAGGAAACCCCATGCGAAAATATATGACCTTCTTGCTTCTCGCAGCCATGATCGTGTTTCCTGCTGCCAGTCTTGGCTGGATCTCGTAGCAGCTCCGCACTGCCGAAGAGAAGATTGAAATCACAGAAACCTACTGTCAGGGAGACCCTGCTGCAATCTATGGTCTGCGATTACAGCTGCAGTTCTCCTGCGGACAGGACCTTTTCTGGGAAACAGACTGTACATTTCAGAACGAATCCATGTACCCCACATCGAAAAGCCGGTTCTGCTACGGACAGCGCAACACAGAGCTTCCTGAACCCCCCTCCAGCTACTTTAACCTGAATGTATCACATGGTCACGATGAGTGGGAGGAATCCATTGCGGGAGAACAGCCGGGACTGGCTGCCGCATCGCTGGAAATTGCAAAAAACACACCTGCCGGAAAAAACGGCCGTCGTACTGTCCGCATGGCAGATTACTGCAAATACTATGCACTGAGTCTGCAGGCAAGAATCCCTTTTGCAAGTACGTCCAGTCAGAAGAAGTTTTTCGGATCCAGTAGAGTGATTCTGGATGAAACCGCGAAAGCCTCCTGGTATGCTTCACTGGAAAAGAATTCCAGTCAAATGATTATGCAGGAATTGCAGGATTATTTTCAGATTCCGGTTCTGGAGGATGAAAACGTTTACATTGAAATAGGAAGAGACGGCTCCGGAAACGTGGACAGTGCAGCTTATGGGCCTCCTGAAAAAGGTTCCGATGCGTATTATACATCATGTCAGAGCGTGGATCTCGGAAATGCGTTATGTTTCGTCATTCAAGGGCACAGTGTCTTCGGCAAACCAATGGATTTCAGCCAGGTTCCCGGCGGATATGGAATCTATAGAATTCCATACACTTCAGAGGGAGCGCTGCAACCGGATGCGCTGACCATGGTGCATTCCCTGAATCCTTCCATTGAGATTCTCAGTCTTTCACTTTCCGAAGATGGCAGCCGGATCCTTCTTCAAACGTTGGAAGATGGCTTCTACTGTCTGACCGTCCTTCATGCAGAGACCTTCAAGGAACTGCAGTACACTGCATATCCGTTGCAAAAAACAGCAGATCATACAGTACCGTCTCTTTTCCGTGGTGAAAACCGTCTTGCGGTTCTTTCTGCAAACATGCAACAGCTTATGATTCTGGCCGAGAAAGACGACGGCACTTATCAAAGCGTATTTACAGCCCGCCTTCCGGAGAAGCTAATGGAAATGCAGAACTTCACTGACTATGACTGTCTGTTATACACAGATGACCGCCTTTTCATCGCCGGTTCTCTGTATACGACCGACAACGGTGGTGATCGTCCATACGGATTTTATATTGCGGTCTATGATGAAACCGGGCTGCTGTACTATGGAGAATATGAAACCAGTCTGCTGGAACAGCTGCACAGTCAGTCGTACTCCTACTGGACGCAGGAAATGACAATTCGCCATTGACAATAAAAAACAAAAGGGACTTTGTCACAGTGTAGTTCCACTCGTGACAAGTCCCTTTTTCCATTATTCGACATGATCCGATTCATTTCCTTCTGACTGCAATTTCATAGGCCGTATATGTACCTGCCGGTTTGTAGCCGAAGCTTTCGGCAAGATGGAGGGATTCCGGATTCTGCGCGTCCCAGCTTGGATAAAGTCCGCGGTCCAGGCATTCCAGGATCAGGCGGGCACCGCAGCATCGTGCCAGGCCTTTCAGACGGTGATCCGGATGGGTATCGATTTCTATTTCGATGCCTTTTTCGTAACGGGAATAGGACGACGCACCCGCAGCAAGTCTTCCATCCTTCTGCTCCACTGCGGCGACACCGATTCCCAGACGCTGAAACATCTCATAGCTGTCAAACTGTATTGCCAGGCTCAGGCTCCAGTCTGCTGACACTGCCTGGCGGTACAGGTTCTCATCAAACAGCCGTATCGCATATCCTTCCGGTACATTCTCCGCCATGACTTTCAGGCTGCTGCGGTCGAAAGCAGTTCCATCTTTCTCCGTGGCGTATCGCGTTACCTTTCGCGCACGCTGTCCCAGGCTGTTTTCAATTTGTTTTTCCCAATCTGGATCCTGCGGCACCATAATACACAGGGAAAGCGGGTAATCTTCCAGACCCGCAGTAAACTGAATGAGCCCTGCATCCGGCTTTCCTGCCAGAAAACAGAAGTCCCCCAGAACCACCGCCGCCGAAGAAGGCTTCTCCAAGGTGTCAGCGAAAACACGACCCTGGATATTTTGCAGAGCGGACCAGATCATGGTCTCCTGCCATCCTTCAAAAAGCACCGCAGCCCGCCGCAGCTGCGCAGGTTCCGTGAGCTGTGGATAATCAAAATTCTGTATGTTCATATACTTCCTCAAGCTTTCTTCAGACATTTTCTTCTCTTTATCCTAACAGAAAAAGGGCGGCTGCGCCACCCTCTCCCTGAAGTATCCGTTCTGTTTTACTGGTTATTGCGGTTATCGTTGCCGTCCAGAACGTCTTCCACGCCGTTTTTCACGTCATCGGCACCGTCTCTTATATCATCACCCAGATCATCAGCGCCGTTTCTCAGATCATCGCCAAGATTGTCGCCATTTCCGGTGCCAGTGTCGTTGCGGTCGTTGTCATTCAGCACACCGTTGCGGTCATCATAGGAATCATCATTGGTCAGATTCTTATCAGCATCCGGTGTCTGGCTGAGATCGTTGTCGCCGTTATTGTCACCACAGCCTGTCAGAACCGCCATGGAAAACACCAGAAGCGCCGCCATAATTATTGCAGCAAGTTTTCTTTTCATGAGATATACTCCTTTCCATACTTCATGTATTCGCAGTTAGTTTGGAGCATTTTTCATGAAATTATACAGAAATTCATCATAAAAACGGAGAAGCTTTCGCTTCTCCGTTAAGTATCAATGCATGTTATGACATTGTGTCCGGACTATTCTTCGTCTTCTGCTTCTTCTGCAGGAGCGTCAGCGTCCAGTGCCTGCTTGATGCTCAGGCTGATTCTCTTTCTTTCAGTGTCGATTTCCAGAATCTTCGCAGCAACAGCCTGTCCGATTTCCAGTTCTTCCGCAATGTTGGTCACTCTCTTGTTTGCAACTTCGGAAATGTGTACCAGTCCGTCAAGACCAGGTTCCAGTTCTACGAATGCACCGTATTCCTTGATCTGAACAACTTTACCTTCCACGATCTGACCAACTTCATACTTTTCGTTGATTACGGACCATGGTTCAGGCTGG
>JAEDMR010000148.1 GCA_016302925.1 Bacillota bacterium | reverse complement strand
TACCTTCAACGATCACGGCAACCGCAGCATCACCCTGAAGCCGGAAGGTACTTCTCCTGCAGTGCGTGCTTTTATTGAACATAAGCTCTATGCGGAAGTACAGCCTTCCAAGTTTTACTACATCACACCGTGTTTCCGTTATGAAAAACCGCAGTCCGGACGGCTGCGCCAGTTCCATCAGTTCGGTATCGAAGTATTCGGTACGCCGAACATGATGGCCGATGCGGAAGTTATCAGCCTGGGCTATGATTTTCTGACCAGCCTTGGGATCACTGAAATTGAGCTTCGCATCAACAGTGTTGGCTGCCCTGACTGCAGAAGAAAGCACAGAGAGGCGCTGAGAACTTTCCTGTCGCCGAAATATGACGAATTATGCGACACCTGCAAGACACGGTTTGATAAGAATCCGATGCGCATTCTGGACTGTAAATCGCCAATCTGCCAGGACCTGGTGAAGGGTGCGCCGATGATGATTGACTATCTCTGCGATGACTGCCGTCAGGCCTTCGAAGATCTGCAGAACAATCTCAGAGCAATGGAGATTCCGTTTGTAGTGGATCCCGGTATCGTAAGAGGTCTGGACTACTATACTAAGACGGCATTTGAGTTTGTAACCACGAAAATCGGTGCCCAGGGAACCGTCTGCGGCGGAGGTCGTTATGACCATCTGGTGGAAGAGGTGGGAGGACCTCCGATTCCGGGTGTTGGTTTCGGCCTTGGAATTGAACGTCTCATTATGCTGATGGAAGCCAATGATGCCCAGTTCCCGCAAGATGGTCAGATAGATGTATTCATTGCGGTAATGGGAGATGCTGCCAAAGCCTTCGGCCTGAAGCTCTGCCATGAACTGCGCGGAAAAGGAATTGCTGCAGAGATGGATACTCTGGCAAGAAATATTAAAAACCAGTTCAAATATGCCAACCGGCTGAATGCAAGATATACCGTCGTGATCGGTGAAAATGAGCTGACAGAAGGTGCCGCTACTGTGAAAGACATGGCAACTTCGGAGCAGCAGCTGGTGAAGTTTGAAGATCTGTTTGATTTTATTACGAAATAAAACACACAACCTACAGGAGTAAAAAATGAGTGAATTATTCAAGCGCACATGCATGTGCGGCACTTTAAATATCAGCAACGTGGATCAGGAAGTGGTCTTAAACGGCTGGGTTGCAAAGAGAAGAAATCTGGGGGGCCTTCTCTTCATCGATCTGAGAGATAAGACCGGCATCGTGCAGGTCACCTTCGACGATACTATCCCGCAGGAAATTTTCCAGAAGGCGGATTCTGTCAGAAGTGAATATGTCATCGGTGTGAAGGGAACCGTAAAGGAAAGAAGTGCAAAAAATATGAATATCCCGACCGGGGAAATCGAAGTGTTTGCTACGGATCTGGTGATTTATTCTCAGGCAGATACACCGCCGATTTATATCAAAGATGACGACAATGTGGATGATACGCTTCGGCTCAAGTATCGGTATCTGGATTTGAGAAAACCGAAAATGCAGAGAAATCTGACGTTCCGCCATCAGGTGACCAAACTGACAAGAGACTATTTTGACAGCTGCGGCTTCACGGAAGTTGAAACACCGATGCTGATAAAATCCACACCGGAAGGTGCCCGGGATTATCTGGTTCCGAGCCGCGTGCATCCGGGTGAGTTTTATGCGCTGCCACAGTCTCCGCAGTTGTTCAAGCAGTTGCTGATGGTCAGCGGAACGGACCGCTATATGCAGATTGTGAAGTGCTTCCGTGACGAAGACCTTCGGGCAGACCGTCAGCCGGAATTTACGCAGATCGATCTGGAAATGTCCTTCGTGGAGGCGGATGATGTAATGGCAGTACAGGAGGGTTTCCTGCAGAAACTGTTTCACGATCTGATGGGCGTGGATATTCAACTGCCTCTGCCTCGTCTCACATGGGATGAAGCCATGGAACGTTATGGCTCTGATAAACCGGATCTGCGGTTCGGCTTCGAGCTGCACTGCCTGAACCATCTGGCCAAGGGCTGTGGATTCAAGGTATTTACCGACGCACTGGAAGCCGGCGGAGATGTGCGCGGCATCTGCATTGATGGCGGTGCTGACCAGTTCAGCCGTAAGGAAATCGACAAACTGACTGCAGCCGTAAAGGATTACGGCGCTAAGGGTATGGTCTGGATGAAAGTCGGAGAAGGAGAAATCAACTCCTCGGTCAATAAGTTCCTCACACAGGAAGAATTGGCGGCATATGCTGCAGAGTTTGAGGCGAAACCAGGTGATCTGATCTTTATTGTTTCGGATAAAAAGAAGGTTGTCTTTGATTCCCTTGGTTTCCTGCGCAGAGAAATCGCACGCCGTCTGGGACTGCTGAATGATAAGGAATTCAAGCTGCTTTGGGTTGTGGATTTCCCTATGTTCGAAAAGGACGATGAAACCGGCGAACTGAAAGCAATGCATCATCCGTTTACGCAGCCGAAACTGGATCAGGTTCCGATGCTGGATACCGATCCGACTACCGTTAAGGCTGAAGCATATGATATCGTGCTCAACGGTGTGGAACTGGGAGGCGGTTCCATCCGAATCCATGATAAGGATCTGCAGGCGAAGATATTCGAAGTGCTGGGGCTGACGAAAGAAGAATGTGATGAAAAGTTTGGATTCCTCATCGAAGCATTCAAGTACGGTGTACCTCCACACGGCGGACTGGCTTACGGTCTGGATCGTCTGGTGATGCTGCTGGCAGGAGAGTCTTCCATTCGTGAAGTCATTGCATTTCCGAAAAATCAGAATGCACAGTGCCTGGTTTCAAACGCGCCGTCTCCGGTGGCAGAAGATCAGCTGAAGGAGCTGGGGATCACAACCCTGTAATACCAACAGAATCCGACAGGAAAGGAGAACCGGTACCTTATGGAAAAAAAACGTATCGGAATACTTGGCGGGAGTTTTGATCCGGTTCATTGCGGGCATGTGGCACTGGGACGTGCGGCTATCGCAGAAGGAAACCTGCAGAAGCTCATTGTGATGCCGGCCCATGTGCAGCCGTTTAAACAAGGCAGAGAGGTTGCAGAAGACAAGCATCGGATGGAAATGTGCCGGCTTGCTTTCGAAGATACAGAGAAGGCAGAAGTCTCCGATTACGAAATGACGCAGACGGAGATATCTTATACCTATGATACACTTGCCTGGCTGGAATCCGTCTATCCTGACAGCAGCCTGTATTTCATTACCGGAACCGATGCATTCCTGGAAATCGAATACTGGCGCAAAGGACAGGAACTTCTGGAGCACTACAGCTTTATTGTCAGCGTTCGACCAGGATATAAAGAGAAAGATCTGGAAGAAAAAATACAGTACTATATGGAGCAGTATCATACAGAAGTCATACAGCTCCATGCGGAAATGCCGGATGTTTCCTCTACGAAAATCAAAGCGAGACGCAGCCGGGATCTATCCATAGAAGAAATGGTTCCCGAATGCGTGGAAAGGTATATCCATGAACATAAGCTCTACGTATGATTCACTGAAAAGAACCATCGAAGCATATATTGAAAACAATGCAACCGAAAAAAGAAAAATTCATACAGAAGGCGTACGGCAGACTGCAATAAAGCTGGCTGAAAAATATGGGCCTCTTGATGAAGAATTAAGGCAGAAAGCGGAGCTTACCGCACTGTTTCATGACATGTACCGGGGTGTTTCCACAGATGTTCTGAATTATTATGTGAAGCATCTGGGCCTGGATGAAAAGCGATATAAAAATAACGCAAATCTGGCGCATGGAAAAATTGCTGCGGCAGTGATGGAGCGGGAATACGGCATTACGGATAATGACATGCTGAATGCCGTCAGTTTTCACACGACAGGTCGGCCCGGAATGTCCCTTCTGGAAAAAATCATTTATATTGCAGATGCCATTGAACCCAACCGGAGTTATCCCGGGGTGGATGAATTGAGAAAGTCTGCAGATTGCGATATTGATCGGGCGTGTCTCCAGTCTCTGACCAACACCATTGCCTACGTACGCAGCGAAAATAAATATCTGGATGAAGATACAATACTTGCGAGAGAGTATTTTGAGAAGCGGATAAAGGAAAAAGGAGAAAATATATGACCAACAAAGAATATGCACTGCTGGCCGGAAAGGTTTTATCAGAGAAAAAGGCGCAGGATATTGTGATTATCGATATTCAGGAGAAAGCCTCTTTCGCAGACTATTTCGTCATCTGCTCCGGTAATTCGGAACGTCAGGTGCAGAGCCTGACGGATGATGTAGAGGACGCTTTCGCCAAGCAAAATCTGTTCGTCAAATCTGTGGAGGGACGTCACGGCTCCGGCTGGATTCTGATGGATTTCGGCGACATTATCATCAACGTATTTACAAAAGAAATGAGAGAACGTTACAATATCGAAAAAGTATGGGGAGATTGCCAATTCATCGAAGTGGAGGATTAGACATAAAATGAACGAGAAGTATAACTTTAAGGAAATTGAGCAGAAATGGCAGAAATACTGGGACGAAAACCAGTGCTTCAAAACAGTGGAAGATGACTCCAAGGAGAAGTACTACTGTCTGGAAATGTTCCCGTATCCATCCGGCAAACTGCATATGGGACATGTGAGAAACTATTCCATCGGTGATGTTGTGGCCCGATTCAAGAAAATGGACGGCTACAATGTACTGCATCCGATGGGCTGGGACTCTTTCGGTCTTCCTGCAGAAAACGCAGCCATTAAGCATGGGATTCATCCGAGCAAATGGACTTGGGATAACATTTCTGAAATGAGAAACCAGCTGAAGCAGCTTGGCCTTTCCTATGACTGGGACAGAGAAGTTGCAACCTGCCATGAGGATTATTATAAGTGGATGCAGTGGATTTTCATTCAGTTCTATAACCGCGGGCTGGCTTACAAGAAAGAGAATCCGGTAAACTGGTGCCCGAGCTGTCAGACGGTTCTGGCCAATGAACAGGTTGTGGACGGTTGCTGTGAACGCTGTAAATCTCCGGTTGGCAAGAAGAATCTCTCCCAGTGGTATCTGAAGATTACCGACTATGCA
>JAEDMR010000147.1 GCA_016302925.1 Bacillota bacterium | reverse complement strand
CGGAAGAGCTGTATCACGATGAGATGACAGAGCATCAGGGCAGCGATAACGGCTGCCTGCAGGGGATTACCCGCAGGATCGTAAACCGCCGGATTGCCAACGGTACGAAAAATCTGGCCAAGGGTCCTGCCATGACCAGAGAAGAGGCACTGGCTGCGCTTTATACCGGTATGGAAGCGGTAGAAGCGCTGAAGCGCTGCGGCTACCAGGTCTTCGGTGTGGGCGAAATGGGGATTGGAAACACCACCACCTCTGCCTGCGTCCTGGCAGCCCTGACAGACCGGACCGGCGAAGACGTGGTCGGCCGGGGCGGCGGTCTCAATGATGAAGGCTTCGCGAAGAAGATCCGCATCGTGGATGAGGCGATTTCCCGCTGCAAGGGAAAAGATGTGATCGATATCCTGGCGGAGGCGGGCGGTTTCGACATCTGTGCCATGGTCGGCGCCTTCCTGGGTGCGGCTTATTATAAGATGCCTGTAGTCATCGACGGCTATATTTCTGCTGTGGCAGCTCTGGCAGCTTCCCGTCTTGCGCCGAAGGTGACCGGCTTCATGTTCGGTTCTCACGTGTCCAAGGAAAAAGGTTACCTCATTGCCATGGATGCCCTGGGCGTTAAGCCGTACTTCAATCTGGGTATGCGTCTGGGTGAGGGAAGCGGCTGTCCGATCAGCTTCAAGATCATGGAAACTGCCTGTGCTGCCATGAACGGTATGGCCACCTTCGCAGAGGGCGCCATCGACGCAGATTATCTGCAGGAAGCCAAGAAAGGAAACTTCTTCTGATGAATATCTTTATCAGCGGAGGATGTAAAAACGGAAAATCCATGCATGCCCAGGAGCTTGCCCGGGATATGGCCCGCGAAAAGAACGTCCCCCTCTATTACCTGGCTACGATGATTCCCGCAGATGACGAGGACCGTGCCCGGATCCGCCGTCACTTATCCGAGCGGGAAGGCTGGGGCTTCGACACCGTGGAACAGGGCCGAGACATTTGCGGCTGCCTGCTGCCGCAGGCACGCACCGTATCCGGCATGCCGGTGAACCCCGGCGGCGTGTTTCTGTTGGACAGCGTTACCGCACTTCTCTCCAATGAGATGTTCCCGCCGGATGGTCCCATGGACCTTGCGGTGGCAGAGCGGCTTGCTGATGAGCTGACGGAATTCGCCCTGCAGACGGGAAATACGGTCTTCGTATCGGATTATCTGTATGCGGACGGCTGCCGGTTCGACGAGACTACGGAGGCCTACCGCCGCGGCCTGGCTCTGCTGGACCGGACGCTGGCCGGTCTCTGCGACCAGGTCATCGAAGTGTCCTTCGGCATGAAATACTATTATAAATAGAAATGCGGAGCCTGCTGCAGCCGGCTCCCGCAGGAGTGTTTGCGATGATGAAACTGATTACCGGATTTTTTATGGCGTGGGGTAACTTCCTCACCCTTCCCTGCCCGCTGAAACGGTGGGATAACGATCTGAAAAACTATATGCTGGGATTTCTCCCGTCGGTGGGTCTGATCATCGGCCTGATCTGGGCCGGCGTCAGCCTGCTTCTGGCCGTACTGCCGATCCCGTTCCTGGTGACGGCCTTCCTGCTGACCATGGTGCCCTTCGTCCTTTCCGGTTTTCTTCACCTGGACGGTTTCATGGACTGCTGCGACGCAATCCTCTCCCGCCGTCCGCTGGAGGAGCGGCAGCGGATTCTGAAGGACTCCCACACCGGCGCCTTCGCCGTGATCAGTGTGGTCTTCCTGCTGATGGGCTTCCACGCCTTTTTCTCCAGTGCGCTGAGCATCAGCATCGATTTCGTGGATCTCTGTCTGATCCCTGCCGTGAGCCGGTCCGCTTCCGGTCTCAATGTGCTGCTGCGTCAGCCTATGGGCAGCAGCCAGTACGCAAAAGGGGAGGGTGCTTCGGACAGCAAACAGAAAAAAAATGCAGCCTGCATCATTCTGATTCAGCTGATTCTCTACGGTGCCGCCGGTCTGCTTCTGGCATCACAGCCGCTGTACACCCTGGCCGTCATCGCAGCCACATTTCTGGGAAGCCTCATTGCGGTCTTCTGCGGCTGCCGTCAGCTGGGCGGCATGAACGGAGACATCGCCGGATTCGGTATTGTATGGGGCGAGCTACTGGGTGTGCTGGCGCTTGCCGTGATATAAAAGAGGGAGAATTTAATTATGATTCTGATTTTTGGCGGCGCATATCAGGGGAAACTGGATTATGCGCTGAAGACGTTTTCGATTGCACCGGACGATGTATTCCACTGCACCAGAGACGGCGAACTGTCCCTGGAAAAAACCGTAATCTGCGGGCTGGAGGATTTTGTTTATTCCTGTACGGTGCGGGGGGAGGAAGCCCGGGACGTGCTTGCTTCCATGGAGCCTCAGCTTCGGGACAAAATCCTCATCGCGGACGATATCTCCCAGGGCCTGGTTCCCATGGATGCCACAGATCGTGCCTACCGGGAAATGATGGGTCGGACGCTGATCTGGCTGGCACGGGAGGCGGACTCTGTTTTCCGTGTTTTCTGCGGGCTTGGTCAGCAGCTGAAATAAGGCGGCGACGAGAAGAAAAAAGAAAGGAAAACCGCTGCATGAGTATGACATTAAATAAAAATCGAAAATCCTATATTCATTTTATTCGCCACGGTCTGACGGAAGGAAACCTCCGCAGATGGTATTACGGCTCCACCGATATTCCTCTCGCACCGGAAGGGTTCGCTGCGCTGGAATCTCTGCGGGATGCCGGCATCTACCCGCCGCTTGGGGATGCGGACTGCTATACATCCGGCATGCTTCGGACGGAGCAGACGTTTCAGACAATTTACGGAGATGTGCCTCACAAAGCGCTGCCCCTCATGAAAGAAATGAACTTCGGTACATGTGAATGCAAAACCTTCGACGAGCTGAAGACTATGGATTTTTTTGATGACTGGATCAATGATAAATCCGGAACCATTGCCTATCCTTCCGGCGATTCCATCGAAAGCTTCGGAGCACGGATCCGGCAGGGGCTGGCAGAGCTCCGTGGCCTTCACCGGATGAAAGAACTGTCTCACCGCCACAGCGGCAAGGATGCGGTTTCCATCCTGGTATGCCACGGCGGTGTGATTGCCGCTTCCATGGAGATCCTGTTTCCACAGGTACAGACGACCTTCTGGGAATGGATCCCGGATCCCGGCCACGGCTATACCGTTTACTTCGAAGAAAGTGAGCCGATAAAGTACGAAACGTTTTAGGAGGGCTTTATGCAGAAGGCGATGATGAACATAGACCCCGGACGGAACATTCCAATGGATCGGTTCCTGTCAGACCTGGAACCTTTCATAAATCTCGATACACCCACCGCTGATCTGGCTGCCTGCCGGAATGCAGCGGCATTTCTTGCTGCCCGGCTGGAAAAGGCCGGGCTTTTTGTTACCCAGCATTCCTGCGGTGCCGATGGGCGTCCCCTGCTGACAGCAGTGAGTCCTTCGGCAGAATGCTCCGAAGCGCAGCCGGTAAGGGCCGAAGGTCTCGCTGAAAAATCGTACGACTTTCTGCTGGTGGGCCATTTCGATACGGTCTTTCCCACAGGAACTGCAGCACAGCGTCCTTTCCGTCTGGATACCGCGGAAGGCCGGGTGTATGGGCCGGGAACCGTAGACATGAAAGCCGGCGTGCTGATGATGATTTATCTGGCGGAATACCTGACTGCTGTTCATCCGGAGATCCGCCTCTGCCTGCTTTTAGACTGCGATGAAGAAACCGGCTCCGCCGACTCTGCCCCGTTTCTTATGGAATACGGTGAAAAATCCCGCTGTGCCTTTGTCTTCGAAGGCGCCCGGAAAGCCGGCCAGTTCGTCAGTCAGCGAAAAGGCTGCCGCAAATATGAGATTGAAATCACCGGTGTTGCCTCCCATGCGGGAACCGCACCTCGCCAGGGTGCCAGTGCCATCGTGGAAATGGCTCGCTGGATCACGGCCCTGGATAAGCTGAAACACTACGATCGGGGGACCTCTGTCAATATCGGCCTGGTCCAGGGCGGCACTGCCCTCAACGTGGTGCCGGACCGGTGCACAGCGAAGGTAGAAGTTCGCTACACCGATGAAAAGGAAATTCTCCGAATTGAGCGCGCCATCGCCCGCCTGTCACGGAAGCCATCTGTAGAAAACACCCGGGCTCATGTCACCTGTCTCTCCGATATGCCGCCCCTGCGGCTTTCCCCGGAAACCAGCATGCTGATGGATCAGATGAAAGCCTATGGAGAGGAATACCGGAGCGAGATTGGATCCGGCCTCCTCGATCCGGTGGACTTCGTCAGCGCCGGCGGTCTATCCGACGCCAATCGGCTGGCTGCCTGCGGCATCCCGGTCATAGACGGCTGCGGCCCCGGCGGCGGCTTCCCCCACAGCGAAAAGGAATTTCTTTCCCTGGATTCTCTGCAGAAGCGTTACCGGCTCCTGACCGGGTTGCTGCCGTATCTGTACAGACAAATGAAAGAATAATAAATGAGCGCCGAAATTATATTCGGCGCTTTTGAATATTTATTCATTCTGTCATTGTTCTTTCGAATCAACGATACTCATGGTTTTCTTTTTTGAGCGAAAAGTTTTCTTTTTGAAAACTTTTCGTCGGTTTTGGAAAACTTTACATGCTCTGCCATCCATATCAGGCAGGGATCCTCTCTCAATTCAGGTATCTTTTCTGAATTCGGCCTGATTCAGGGCAGATTGTCTATACTTTTTTATTCATGTTTTCCGAAACCGCTGTTTTGTTTTCTTTTTGAAAACTTTTTAAGCATTTTGGAAAACCGAACTCATATAATAACAGAAAATCTACTGAATTCCCGTCACTTCATATCCGGCTTCTTCCACGGCAGCCTTCAGCATCGCATCGGTCACGCCTTCTGCGCATTCCACAGATGCCGTTCCTGCTTCCAGGTCCACGGAGGCGGTGACGCCTTCGATGCCGTTCAGGGCCTTATCCACGTGAGCCTGGCAGTGCTTGCACATCATTCCTTCGATTTTCAGTACTTTTTTCATTTTCATTCCTCCTGTTTCTTCCGGCGGGTTT
>JAEDMR010000146.1 GCA_016302925.1 Bacillota bacterium | reverse complement strand
GCCGCTTCCATACTCTCTGCTGATGGTGACTAATGGTCTCATGCTTCTCCCCTCCGTTTTCTTTTTTACTCTTCCACGAATGCGTTGTAAATGGCGCGGATCGCCTTTTCGAAGTCTTTGTTTTCCACGCCCACAATGATATTCATTTCACTGGAGCCCTGATCGATCATGCGGACATTCACTTGTGCGTCAGCAAGGGCCTGGAACAGCTTGGCACTGGTTCCCGGCCGGCGGTCCATTCCATGACCAACCGTGGCGATCAGAGAAATCTCTTCGATGACATCTATGCTGTCCGGACGGAGACGGCTGCGGAATTCCTCCAGCACTTCATCCAGTCGGCCTTCAATGCTGGCACCGGACATGACAACCGATACGGTATCGATGCCGCTCGGCAGATGCTCAAAATTGATATCATAGTCATCCAGAATTCCCAGAATTCTGCGGACGAAGCCTCGTTCGCTGCTCATCATGTTCTTATACAGTGCCACGACCACGAAGTCCTTGCTGCCTGCGATACCGGTGATGACACGATCTTTGATGCCGTAGCGAGCCACGTCATCGGTAATCATGGTGCCGGGATCCTCCGGATAATTGGTATTTCTGATATTGATTGGCACATTGGCCATTCTGGCAGGGAAGATGGCATCCTCATGAAGCACGCTGGCACCCATATAGGAAAGTTCCCGCAGTTCCTTATAGGAAATGACGTCAATCTGCTTCGGATTCTTCACGATTCGCGGGTCTGCCATCAGGAAGCCGGATACATCCGTCCAGTTTTCATATACATCTGCGCCGACGGCTCTCGCCACCAGGGAACCGGTAATATCGGAGCCGCCTCTTGAAAAGGTACGGATCTTTCCGTCCGGTCCGGTGCCGTAGAACCCCGGAAGCACTGCACGTTCGTGCTTCTCCAGTTCTGCCTTCAGCGCTTCATTGGTTTCATCTGCCAGCAGCTTGCCCTTGGCATCAAACCGGATCAGACCTTCCGTATCCACGAAATCATATCCCAGGAAAGCCGCTACAAGAATCGCATTGAGATATTCTCCCCGGGATGCTATGTAGTCGGCAGATGGATTCTTTTTCAGATTTTCCCGGATCTTATCGAAGTAAGGACTGAAATCCAGGTCAATGCCCAGATTGATCTCCACTGCCATGAACCGGTCTGCCACCACCTGAAAAATCTGATCATACGGCAGATTGTGCTCCAGGTGTGTCTTGCACAGATACAGAAGATCTGTGATCTTGTTATCTCCTTCAAACCGCTTGCCCGGTGCGGATACGACGATGTACCGCCGGTCCGGGTCCGCATTTATGATATTCTTCGTTTTCGTAAGCTGAATTCCGTCTGCTACCGATGAGCCGCCGAATTTCGCGACTTTAATGCCCATATTTTCTGTCCTCCTCATGGTGCTGTAAATAAATCGTTAATAGACACATTATAGTATAAAATTTGTCCTATTTCAACAAAAAAGACTGACTATCCGCAGATTTTCTGTATTCTCTCCACAGCTTCTCCGATCAGTTCCGATGTGGATTTTCCGCCTGCTCCGATGACAATATTATTGCACTTATTGACCGGCAGAAGGAGCTTCACCGCATCGCTGCTGCCCACTGCGGCAGCCATGGCCGGCGTAATTTCTCCCAGCAGTGAATCCGCAATGACCATGCCCACCGGTCCCGCAATGATATCCGCATGACGAACTGCCACCAGCACCGCATTTTCTCCGGTTGCACCCTGATGGGCACCGGCCTTCAGCATACTGGATGTGGCGATGCTGTTGGTTCCCACCGCCGTGATCTCCGCATCCGGCACTGCCTTTCTTATGGCGTCCACCAGCTGTTTCCCCAGCAGCCCGCCCTGTCCGTCAATAATCAGAATCTGTTTCGTCATTTTCTGTTACTGTTCCTTTCTGTCTTTCTTGTCTTTCTTGTCTTTCTTGTCTTTCTCGTCTTTCTTGTCAGTTTTACCATCTCTGTCCCGCATTTTCTTCAGATTATCAAACAGTGCTTCGTCCAGAAATGCCTGAGCCTCCTCCAGTTCTCCCTCGTTCTCCAGTTCAAGGATCTGGGTCACCCAGATGGATTTCCGGTACCAGCTCTTGTTGATTCGCTCGAAAACCGCCCGGTTGCATCGGGTGGCCAGAGGTCCGGCCTGAATCAGATAGATCCGCGTAATCAGTCCTGCGTTAATGCTTTTGATTTCCACCACGCACCGGCTGAGCCCTGCTGCCGCCACAGCAGCCCGCAGGTCATCCGCCACATACTGACACATGGTCCTTCTTCCTTCTCCGTCACAGATAAAGTAGAAGGCCACTGCCGCCACCACCGCCAGAACCGTTGCGGCAATCGTTCCAAATGACTGCTCCGTTCCCATGTACATCAGCAGCCCCATGGGCAGTCCCGCCCACCGGATCCACTTCATCATTGTGACTCTTTTTTTCGCAGTTTCCATATTGCTTTCTTTTCCTACTCCTCAATCTTTTTCTATCAATATTATATGCCACAAAATCCGCCGTTGCAATCATTCTTTTCCCTGTTTTCATACGGTTCCGGCTTTTTCATCTTTTCTTTTTCAGAAGAAAATGGTACAATAGAAACAGCAGCTTCAAAACAGCTGCCAGAAAAACCTGAGACGGAGGAATATCGTATGAAATTAGCGAAACCGCTGAATAAATATTTTGACCATACTCTGCTGAAGCCGGAGGCCACTCGTGCACAGATTGAAAAGCTGTGCCGCGAAGCACTGGAATATGATTTCTACGCAGTCTGCGTGAATACCTGCTATGTGGCTGACTGTGCGGACATGCTGAAGGATTCAGACGTGAAAGTTGCTGCCGTGGTGGGCTTCCCTCTGGGTGCCTGCACCACCGCTACCAAGGTCTTTGAAACAGAAGAAGCCTGCAAGGACGGTGCTTCGGAAATCGATATGGTTCTTAATGTGGGACTTTTTAAAGATGGACGCTATGATGACATCCGGGACGACATCCGGGAAGTGGTCACAGCCGCAGAGCAGTACGGCGCCATCGTGAAAGTGATCCTGGAGACCTGCCTGCTGACCCCGGCAGAAATCGAGGGAGCCTGCCGTCTGGCAAAAGACAGCGGTGCACATTTTGTGAAGACATCCACCGGATTCGGCAGCGGCGGTGCGAAAGCAGAAGACGTGGCACTGATGAAACAGACCGTAGGTCCTGACATGGAAGTAAAGGCCAGCGGCGGCATCCGCAATCTGGAAACGGTTCTGGCCATGATCGAGGCAGGTGCAGACCGCATCGGAGCCAGCGCATCCGTGGCAGTCATGGAAGCCTACGAAGCCGGCGAGAAATAAGGAGGGTCCTATGGGCGATAAAGGAATCAATCTGCTGAAAGCACTGTTCTTTCTCATCATCGGCATCGGCTCCATAATTCTGGCCCTCAGCGGCGGCGCCGGCACGAAAAAATATCCGTGGATCGGTGCAGCGCTCTGCTTCTTTGTGACAGTGAACTATGTGAAGAAGGCATTTGAACGCTGAGTGAAAGGCGAAGCAGATCAATCATACCAGAAAGAAAAGGACAGCTCGCAATGAACTGTCCTTTTACATTTCCATGTATTCATCTTATGTTGTTATCACTTGCGAATCCCTGGTGGACTCTGCGCGATTACAGCCCAGCCTGTTCTTTCAGGGCTGCAGCCTTATCGGTGTGTTCCCAAGGCAGATCCACGTCGGTTCTGCCGAAGTGGCCGTAAGCTGCCGTCTGACGATAAATTGGCCGTCTCAGATTCAGGTCACGGATGATGGCTGCCGGACGCAGGTCGAAGTTCTTTTCCACCAGTTCTGCGATTTTTTCATCATCCAGCTTGCCGGTGCCGAAGGTGTCAACCAGGATGGAAACCGGCTTGGCCACGCCGATGGCATAGGCCAGCTGAATCTCGCACTTGTCTGCCAGCCCTGCTGCAACGATATTCTTGGCTGCATAACGAGCCGCATAAGTGGCAGAACGGTCAACCTTCGTAGGGTCCTTGCCGGAGAAGGCCCCGCCGCCGTGGCGTGCAGCACCGCCGTAAGTATCCACGATAATCTTCCGTCCCGTCAGGCCGGAGTCACCGTGAGGTCCGCCGATGACGAAACGTCCCGTCGGGTTGACGAAATATTTGGTTTCTTCATCCAGCAGTTCTGCAGGAACCACCGGTTTGATCACATGTTCCATCAGGTCTGCGCGGATCTGCTCCTGGGTTGCCTCCGGATCATGCTGGGTGGAAATCAGGATGGTGTCGATTCTCTTTACTTTGTCTCCGTCATATTCTACGGTAACCTGGGTCTTTCCGTCCGGACGGAGATACGGAATCGTCCCGTCCTTCCGCACATCGGCCAGGCGCTTTGCCAGCTTGTGTGCCAGAGAGATCGGCAGCGGCATCAGTTCCGGCGTTTCATTGCAGGCATATCCGAACATGATACCCTGGTCGCCGGCACCGATGGTGTCAATCTGGTCATCCAGCGTACCTTCCTTATATTCCAATGCCTTGTCTACACCCATGGCAATATCGCCGGACTGCTCGTCGATGGCAGACAACACAGCGCAGGTGTTTCCGTCGAAGCCGTATTCGCTTCTGTCATAGCCGATATCCAGGATCACCTGTCTGACGATCTTCGGGATATCCACATAGCTGCTGGTGCTGATCTCACCCATGACCATGGCATAGCCGGTGGTGGTAGTGGTCTCGCAGGCAACTCTGCCATACGGGTCCTGCTCGAAAATGGCGTCCAGAATCGCATCGGAAATCTGGTCGCAGACTTTATCAGGATGACCTTCTGTCACGGACTCAGATGTAAATAATCTTTTCATTGTGTTCCTCCTTACATTATAATAACCTTTTGTCTCTATCCTTACCCTCTGCAGCACGGCGAAGCCGGACCGAAAAAAGACCTCTCTGTGAAAGAGAGGTCTGTCAGTTTCGCTGAAGCTGTCTTCCTCATCTTTCAGAAATAGATTTCTGTAGGATTTAGCACCTTTTCTACTTTTCTCCGGAATCACGCAGAACTGCGCATGCACCGGTGAAAGCACCTAGGTTGCCGGGCGTCTTCGGGCCTATTCCCTC
>JAEDMR010000145.1 GCA_016302925.1 Bacillota bacterium | reverse complement strand
CGGCGTGCAGCCGAACCCGACGGACATCAATGTGGAGGAGGGCCTGAAGCTCTTCCGGGATAACAACTGCCAGGCCATGGTCGCCTTTGGCGGCGGGTCTCCGATGGACTGCTGCAAGGCCATCGGCGCTCTGGCTGTCAAGAAGGGCAAAACCGTAGAGCAGCTGCAGGGGCTGTTCCGAGTGCTTCACAGGATTCCGACCATTTTCGCCGTGCCTACCACAGCTGGCACCGGTTCGGAAACCACCGTTGCTGCGGTCATTACCGATTCGAAGACCCACCACAAGGCATCCCTCAACGATACCAGTCTGATGCCGAAATTCGCCGTGCTGGATCCGGAGCTGACCACCGGCCTGCCGCCGAAGGTGACTTCCACCACCGGTATGGATGCCCTCTGCCACGCAGTGGAATCCTACACCAACAACACGTATAACAGCAAGCTGGAAAAGAAGCTGGCGGAGGACGCCGTCCGGCTGATTTATCATAATTTATACAAGGCATATTGCGACGGTTCTGACATCGAAGCCCGCCAGAACATGCAGAAGGCTGCCTTCTATGCAGGACGTGCCTTCACCCGGGGCTGTGTGGGCTATGTTCATGCCATCGGGCATACCCTGGGCGGTCTTTACGGCACCCCGCACGGTCTGGCCATGTCCGTGATTCTGCCTCATGTGATGCGTCAGTTTGGACCTGCGGCCCATGAGCGGCTGGCACGTCTGGCAGAAGTCTGCGGCATGACCGGTAAGAATGATGCGGAGAAGGCCGAAGCCTTCCTCAACTGGATGGAAGGCATAAAAGAAAAGATGGAAATTCCGCAATGTCTGGATGTGATCAAAGATGAGGATATTCCGCAGATCATTTCCTGGGCTATGAAAGAAGCCAACCCGCTGTATCCGGTTCCTGTGATCTGGGGCAGAGAGGACTTCGAAAAATGCATCGCATCCGTGCGCGGTAGATAATGTTTCACTTTAACATGCGAAGAAAGAAAGCAGGCGAGCCGTCATGGCAAGCCTGCTTTTTTCATGCTTTCTTCTTATGTATTATTCTCTGTTCTGTGGAATGTCAGGGATGCCTGCGAATCCCTTCGCCAGATCTTCATCGGTCGGGATGTAGTCGGACATTTCGCCGTCATTGTATTTCTGATATGCCACCAGGTCGAAGTAGCCGGTACCGGTGAGGCCGAATACGATGGTCTTTTCTTCGCCGGTTTCCTTGCACTTCAGTGCTTCGTCGATTGCAACCTTGACGGCGTGGCTGCTTTCCGGTGCAGGGAGGATACCTTCCACTCTTGCGAACTGTTCTGCTGCTGCGAAGACTTCCGTCTGTTCTACCGCTCTTGCTTCCATATATCCGTCATGGTACAGCTGGGACAGAGTGGAGCTCATGCCATGGAACCGTAGACCGCCTGCGTGGTTGGCCGATGGAATGAAGCCGCTGCCCAGGGTGTACATCTTCGCCAGCGGGCAGATCATGCCGGTATCGCAGAAGTCATACTTGAACTGACCGCGGGTAAAGCTCGGGCAGGATGCCGGCTCAACCGCAATGATTCTGTAGTCTGCTTCGCCTCTCAGCTTTTCGCCCATAAACGGTGCAATCAGACCGCCCAGGTTGGAACCGCCGCCTGCACAGCCGATGATGATGTCCGGCTTGATGCCGTATTTATCCAGAGCCACTTTGGTTTCCAGACCGATGATGGACTGGTGGAGCATAACCTGATTCAGCACGCTGCCCAGTACGTATCTGTATCCTTCGTGGGTCGTAGCAACTTCTACTGCTTCGGAGATGGCGCATCCCAGGCTTCCCGTGGTTCCCGGGAAATCAGCCAGGATCTTCTTACCGATTTCCGTGGTCATGGACGGAGACGGGGTCACGTCTGCACCGTAAGTTCTCATGACTTCACGGCGGAACGGCTTCTGTTCATAGGATACCTTTACCATGAATACCTTGCAGTCCAGACCCAGATAGCTGCAGGCCATGGACAGGGCAGTACCCCACTGACCTGCACCGGTTTCGGTGGTAACACCCTTCAGGCCCTGCTTCTTCGCGTAATAGGCCTGCGCGATGGCGGAATTCAGCTTGTGGCTGCCGCTGGTGTTGTTTCCTTCAAATTTATAGTAGATCTTCGCCGGTGTTCCCAGCTTTTCTTCCAGACAGTATGCACGAACCAGCGGTGCAGGACGGTACATTTTATAGAAATCGCGGATTTCCTGCGGGATTTCAACATATGCCGTATCATCGTCCAGTTCCTGCTGGACCAGTTCTTCGCAAAATACACCGGAAAGCTCCTCTGCAGTCATGGGCTGGCAGGTGCCCGGGTTCAGCAGCGGTGCAGGTTTCACCTTCATGTCGCTGCGCATATTGTACCATGCCTTCGGCATTTCTTCTTCGCTCAGATAAATTTTGTAAGGGATTGTCTGTTCATTCTTTGTTGTCATTGTCTTTTCCTCCATTTTCCTTTTCAATGAGTACGGGCCAGGCAATAAAAAAATCCTGTCCCTGAATCTGCTGGGACAGGATGAAATTCAACCTGCGGTGCCACCCGGCTTGACGCTTTCCGCGCCCTACTCATCGCGTACTATCATACGCAGCTCTTTGATCACGGAGGAGTTACTCCGTCTCCCCTACTTCCATCTGCGAATTCATTGTCCGCAGATCGTTTCGGCTCGCCCTCAGGAGCCCATTCCCCTCTATGGTGCATACCGCAATCCCACCGCCTGCGGTTCTCTGTGATGTCCTGTATAGAAAGTACTTACTCTCCTTCATCGGTTTACTGCATTAAAGCACCTTAACGGATTATCTGTCAACAAAAAAATCAAATTTTTTTATGTTTTTTTGTTATATACTCACAATTCATGCAGTCTGGTTCTTTTCCAAAAGTCTTCTTGCACCCCTTTCCTTCATGGTGTAAAATATAAGATGGATGTTTGTCTTTTTCTCTGTGATGCTCAGATATGCACCATGCAGACAGACAGAAAAGGGAAAAGAGGTATTTTGAAAGAAATGGAAGATTCGAAAGAGAAAAGTATAATTCAATCCCACGGAAATCGGAACCGGATTCTGCTGCTGATTCTTCAGGGAGTGATTATCGGTATCGGCGGCATCCTTCCGGGAATTAGCGGAGGTGTTCTCTGCGTCATATTCGGCCTGTATCAGCCTGTGATTGAGGTTCTGTCAAATCCGTTTGCCAATCTGAAACGTCACTGGAGGATTATAATCCCGGCTGGCATTGGCGTTGGGCTGGGGTTTCTGGGCTGTGCCGGGCTGGTCAGCACCTTCATGGAGAAAAACAGTCAGGCAGCGGTCTGCGTATTCATCGGTCTTATTGTCGGCATGCTGCCGGATCTGTGGAAGGATGCCGGCAGGGAAGGCAGGAAAGGAGCTTCACTCCCCGCCCTGGTCATCAGTTTCCTGGTGTTCCTTGGTCTGCTGCTGTTTCTTCGCACCGGTATTTCCATGGAAATTATGCCGAGCACCGGCTGGTATGTATTCTGCGGCATCGCCTGGGGTCTTTCTATCGTGGTTCCGGGGCTTTCCTCTTCATCCATGCTGATTTTTTTCGGCCTTTACCAGCCCATGCTGGAAGGCATGGCAAGGCTTGATTTCAGTGTTCTGATTCCGCTGGGAATCGGAGCCTGTCTTATCGTGTTTACACTGTCCAGAGCTGTGAATCATTTCTTCGCAAAGCACTACGCTCTGGCATCTCATATTATTTTAGGCATTGTCGTCGCCACTACGGTGATGATTGTTCCGACGAAATTCTCCGGTACATCAGGTCTGCTGATCTGTCTGGCATGCGCGGCAGGCGGTGTACTGGCTGCAGCAGGCCTCAATCGGCTCTGCAGCAGGATAGCAGAGCAGCGAATGGCAGAAAATCAATAAGAACAGAGAGGTTCAATGTATGGAAAGAAGAATTGGAACAATTTCAAGAGGTCTTCGCGCACCGATTATCAAGGAAGGCGATGACCTGAAACAGATCGTTGTAGATACCCTGCTGGAATGTGTGGAGAAGGGGGATTTTGAAATCGGCAGCAAGGATGTGCTGGCCGTAACGGAATCCATTCTGGCACGCTCCCAGGCTAACTACGCTACAACTGACCAGCTGGCCAGCGATGTGCGTGCCAAACTGGGCGGAGAAACCGTCGGCGTTGTATTCCCGATCCTGAGCAGAAACCGGTTTGCAATCTGCCTGCGGGGCATCGCCAAGGGGGCGAAAAAGGTTGTGCTCATGCTCAGTTACCCAAGCGACGAGGTTGGAAACCATCTGCTTGATATGGATCTGCTGGATGCTGCCGGTGTGGATCCGTACACCGACCTGCTGACCCAGGCGGAGTTTGAATCGAAGTTCGGCATGTCCCGCCACACATTTACCGGCATCGACTATGTCAACTACTACAAATCCCTGATCGAAGAGGAAGGTGCGGAAGCAGAAATCATTTTCTGCAATAACCCGCGGCGCATCGTGGATTTTGCGAAGAATGTGCTATGTGCAGACATTCACACCCGTGCCAGAAGCAAACGCCTGATCAAAGCCGCCGGCGCAGACGTGGTCCTGGGTATGGACGACCTGCTCACCGCTCCTGTGGACGGCTCCGGCTGCAACCCGGACTATGGTATCCTGGGTTCTAATAAGGCAACCGAAACGACCATCAAGCTGTTCCCGACCGGCTGTCAGGAGTTCGTGGATGCAGTGCAGGAAGAAATTAAAGCCCGCACCGGTAAGACTGTTGAAGTCATGGTCTATGGTGACGGTGCATTCAAAGACCCTGTGGGGAAAATCTGGGAACTGGCGGATCCTGTGGTTTCTCCAGGCTACACCAGCGGCCTTATCGGCCAGCCCAACGAACTGAAGCTGAAGTACCTGGCAGATAATGACTTCGCAGATCTGCGGGGTGATGATCTCAAACATGCCATTGAGGCTGCCATCAAAACCAAGGATGCGGATCTGACCGGCCAGATGGCGACAGAAGGAACAACTCCGAGACGGCTGACAGACCTGCTGGGCTCCCTCTGCGATCTGACTTCCGGTTCCGGAGACAAGGGTACGCCGTTCATTTACATTCAGGGATATTTCGACAATTATACAGACTAAA
>JAEDMR010000010.1 GCA_016302925.1 Bacillota bacterium | reverse complement strand
CAGAGACATTGAAGAGATCAACAGAGTTGCTTTGATGCTTGAAGAGGAAATTACTATTGATGAAGCAGAAGAAATGCTCTTTGATGATGAAGTAGAATAGACAACTTCATAGAATATTCTGGTGAGGTTCTTTTTCTTTTGTGATATAATTACAATTAAGATTCTTTTGATAGGAGACACACCAATGAAGGAAGAAAAAACCAGAAATCAAGGGCGGAGGCTGCTGATTTTAAGAGACTATTTACTGACCCACGCAGGGAAGGATCAGTATGTTTCTATGAAGGAAATAAAAGATCATTTGTATCATTATGAAGTAGATGTGGAAGACCGCAGAACCCTTTATGCGGACTTTGAAATGCTCCGTGAAGTGTGTAATTTAGATGTTGAGTATGATAGTCGCAAACACGGATATCACCTCTTAAATCCGCCATTTGAGCCTTATGAACTGCGTTTAATGGTTGATAGTGTCCAGTCAGCTAACTTCATTACAGAAAAAGAAGCTGCTACCATCACAGAAAAGATAAAAAAATTTGCAGACATTCACACCAGACCGAGCCTGAACCGCAAATCTTATGTTGATAACAGAATCCGTAATATGAGCGAAAGTGTTGTAGAAGGAACTGATATCATTTATCAGGCTATGTCCGCAGATCAGCAGATAGAGTTTAAGTTCTACCATTACACCCCTGATCATAAAAATCCAAAGAGATATTCCAAGAATGGCTCATACTACACTGTCAGTCCTTTTGCTCTCTATTGGAACAATGGCTTTTATTATCTGTATGCCTATTTATCAGAGAAGAAAGAGTTCCGCTTCTTCAGAATTGACAGAATGGAAAACATCTCCCCTCACATTGGAATGAAGAGGGATGGCAAAGAAGAGTTTAGATCCACTAATCTGTCGGGAGCCAGAAGAAAAGCAAAGATATTTGATATGTATAGTGGCAAAGAGTATTTAGTAAGGCTGCAATGCCTGAACAGGATCGCAGACTACATCATAGATAAGTTTGGGAAAGATACTATACTGATTCCAGTAGATGAAAAGCACTTTGTTGTAGATGTGTTTGTAGAAATCAGCCCACCTTTCTTTGCGTGGATTGCTACTTTTGGAAAGCAGATTAAGATCCTCAGTCCAGATCCAGTAGTAGAAGAAATGAAAAAGTTTATAAATAATGTATCAGAGATGTATAAAGATGAAGGCGAGATGTAGAAACATTCTCGCCTTTTGTTTATAGATGTATGAAAGATGTATGTTATTTGTTTATCTTTTCTTTATTGCTTTCTTTTCTTCTGCCTTAATCTGAGACAGAGGAGAGAAAGTATCAAAGTTTTCTGCCAGATCTTTATCATAAAGTCTGCAATACCTTTTCGTCATTGTAAGTGTGCTATGTCCTAATAGCTTCTGGAGTGTAAAAGCATTCCCACCACAATCTACCAAGTATTTGCGGGAAAAGGTATGTCTGTATAGGTGAGTGCTTGTTTTATAAACACCCCTATTTTCATTGTATTTTGCAATAGCCTGTCTTAATGCAGATTCACTCAGTTTATCTCCAAACTGATTACAGAAAAGATAGTCTTCTGCTGTTCCTTTTCTTATCTCCATATAATCACTCAAAATAGAAACCATCTGGGAACAAAGTGGCAGCACCTGGATTTTCTTATTCTTATTATGTCTCAGAATGACCTGTCTCCTCTTCAGATCCACATCTCTATTCTGGATATTCCTTATTGATGCTGCTCTGCAGCCACTGTTCAGAAGAAAATTCACTATAGCCCAATTTCTGTATTCACAGAAATCACAATCTCCACTGGGTTTATGGATCAGTAGCAGCAGTTCTTCATCTGTGTATTCCCCTTTTACAGTTTCCTGTTCTTTAATGTTTTCCAGAATAATTGAAGAGGAACACAGACCCTCTTCAGCACACCATTTCAGGAACTGATTCATTGCTCTCACATAAGTAGAAATACTGTTATGTGCCAGATTTGACTCTTTCATTGACACTACCATTTCTTCCAGATTCCTCTTAGTTAATCTGCCAAATGCCATTTCAGTATCAAGATGTTTGGAGATGCCTTTGAAATGTGTTTTATAGTTTCTTATTGTAGATTCTGACAAATCTCTGGCTGCCTGAGCAGTCAGATAGTCTGCATAAATATCTACAATTTTCTTCTCACTTAACTTCTCTTTTTTAATTTTCTTAGCCATAACCAGACCTCATCCTTTCTCAGAAAACTCTGTTAAGGATGCACTGTGAGAAGAATTATCAAAAAAGCAAAAGACCCATTGTTTCCAATGGGTCTCATTTGTTGGAGCTGTTGAGCAGACTTGAACTGCCGAACCTCATCCTTACCAAGGATGCGCTCTACCGACTGAGCTACAACAGCATTCTATGTTCGATATGCCACATTCAGACGCATAAAATACTCATGGGCTCGAACATTTATTATTATAACACTAACTCTCCAAATATGCAAGTACTTTTTTCTTAATTCTTTGCAAAGCATTATCAATGGACTTCGGAGACCGGTCCAGGGCCTGCGCAATCTCCAGATAGCTTCTTCCCTTCAGCTTTTCCCCCAGCACCTGCCGTTCAAATTCGCTGAGAATCTGGCTGTCACATGCCCGCAGAACCATCACTGCTTCCTTCACCAGCATCACTTCCTCCGGCTCATTGCCGTGGGCATCCCGCAGCGCATCCTCCAGCACGCCGTCACCGTCTTCCCCTTCAGCCGTTCCGCCTGCGCCCAGGTTTCCTGCGCTGATGGAAATGGAATCATTGAGAATCTGATGCTTCATCCGGTTTGCCCGTTTGATGGCCGTGAGGATCTGGTTGGTGATGCACTGCTCCGCGTAGGTCTTGAAGGACGCCTCCTGCTCCGGATCATAGCCGCGGATTGCCTTGAAGAGTCCGATCATGCCTTCCTGCACCACGTCTTCCCGATCTGCACCCACGATAAAATACTGCCTGGACCGGCTCTTGACCAGGTTCTTGTATTTCTCGATGAGGAGCTCTTCTGCGGTTTCGCTGCCCTCCTGTGCCATTTTTGCCAGCTGGCTGTCCGTAAGGATGTGTAACTGACTAATTTCCATCTCTCTGCTTTCTTACCTCATATAAGATGACTGCTGCCGCATTGGATGCATTCAGGGATGTAATGTTGCCCACCATCGGCATGGACACCACGAAATCACACTTCTCACGCACCAGCTTGCTGATTCCTGCTCCTTCGCTGCCGATGACCACCGCCACAGGGCCGGCCAGATCCGCCTTGTAATATGGCTCTCCGCCCATGTCGCAGGCTGCCACCCAGATTCCCTTCTCCTTCAGTTCATCGATGGTCTGTGCCATATTGGTCACCTTCACCACCGGCATATACTCAATGGCGCCGGCTGAAGCCTTGGCAACCACCTCGGTCAGACCGCAGGCATGACGCCGCGGAATCAGAATGCCGTGGGCTCCCACACACTCCGCGGTCCGCATGATGGCGCCCAGATTGTGGGGATCCTCCAGATTGTCCAGCAGCACAAGAAACGGTGCTTCGTTCCGTTCCTTTGCCAGGGCAAATACGTCCTCCATTTCGCTGTAATCGTACGGGCTGACATACGCTACGACGCCCTGGTGGGGTCTTCCTGATGCAATCCGGTCCAGTGCCGCCTTTTCCACCATGATTACCGGGACAGACTGTTCTTTGGCCAGCGCCAGGATTTTGATCATGGACCCTTCCCGGGAGCTGATCATCAGCTTATCCACTTCCCGTCCGCTTTTCAGTGCCTCCGTCACCGGATTTCTGCCGATGATGAGGTTGGTGTCCGGCTGGTCGTTCCGGTCTGTCTTTTCCCATCCCCCCGCAAAATCCGTCCTCTCGGCTCTTTTCGGTTTGGTCGGGCGGGAAGGTCTTCCTGCATTTGCACTTCGGTCGGCTCTTCCGGCATTGCCGCTGCGTTCCTGTTTCCCGGTGCTGCCGTTTCTGCCCTGGGTTTCATGTCCGGGCATCTCTCTTCCCCGCTCTGCGTAATAGCGGCCTCGCTTGGTGTCATGGTTTGCTCTTTTATTTTTTACCTTTGCCATGTTCTATTCTCTTCTCCTGTATTCCGTAAATCTGTAGGTTACGCCGTTTTCTTCCTGCACCGGGCTTTCCCAGACTTTCGTGAACTCCGGATCCTCATCCAGATTGGGAAAGCTGCAGTCCGACGCAAATGCCGCATCAATCCGGGTCACATAGCAGGTATCGCTCTGGGGCAGCAGCTGTTCATAAATGCTTGCACCCCCTATGACCATCAGGTCGTCGCTTCCGCCCTCCCCGGCAAGTGCCAGGGCTTTCTTTACCGCCTCTTCCGTGGTGGAGGCCATGACGCAGCCCTCCGGCTGAAACTCCGGATTCCGGCTGACCACCACATTGGTCCGCTTCGGCAGGGGTCTTCCGCCGGGCAGACTTTGCAGGGTCTTTCTCCCCATGATGACTACCTTGCCGGTGGTTTTTTCCTTGAAGTATTTCAGATCACCGGGCAGGTGAACCAGCAGCTGGTTGTCCTTGCCGATGCCCCAGTTTTTTTCGGTTGCAACGATCAGTTTCATAACGACTCCTTATGGCAGTTCTGACTGTCCCTCTTTATTAAATCGCGATTGGAATATCTTTGATCTGCGGGTTTTTCTGATAATCCTCGATCATCACATCATCCGGCGTAAACGCGTAGAAGTCTGTCACTTCCGGATTCAGCCGGAACTTCGGTGCCGGATACTGCGGCCTCTGAATCAGTTCCTCGATAATCGGCACATGGCGGTCATAAATATGGGCATCCGCAATGACATGAACCAGTTCCCCTGCCACCAGACCGCTGACCTGGGCCAGCATGTGGACGAGAACCGCATACTGTACCACATTCCAGTTGTTCGCCGCCAGAATATCCTGAGATCTCTGATGGAGGATGGCATTCAGCGTCTTTCCGCTCACATTGAAGGTCATGGAATAGGCACATGGCTCCAGATGCATCTCGGAAAGATCTGCAAAGTTGTAGATGTTGGTCAGAATTCTGCGGGAATACGGGGTATGCTTCAGCTGCCAGAGCACATTATCCACCTGATCCATTTCCCCCTGAGCAAACTGGTATTTCTGCGCCATCTGATAGCCGTAGGCCTTGCCGATGGAACCGGTTTCATCAGCCCACTCGTCCCAGATGTGACCTTTCAGGTCCCGGATATTATTGGATTTTTTCTGCCAGATCCAGAGCATTTCATCCACGGCGGTTTTGATTGCCGTAGGGCGCAGGGTCAGTGCCGGGAATTCTTCCTGCAGGTTATACCGGTTCACCACCCCGAAAGTTTTGATGGTATGGGCCGGCGTACCGTCTTCCCATCTGGCCCGGACCACCTGCCCTTCCGAACTGAAGCCGTGATCCAGAATTTCTCTGCACATGTTGACGAATAATACGTCTGCCTTGCTCATGGTTTTTCCTCCGTTACCGTAAATGCAAACCGGATGATTTCCTCCATCCGGTCCTTTTCTCCTCTGAGATGAAGAAAGCCCAGAAGGGCTTCAAATGCAGTGGCCAGTTTATATGCCACCGGATCTGCGTTTTTCGGTTTCGACGCAGATTTATGATTTCTTGCCCGTTTCACCAGGGCCTGCTCCTCTTCCGTCAGGAGACCTTCAGCCAGAAGACGCTTCACCACTCTGGCCTGTCCGTCGGCACGCACATATTTCACTGCCAGTCTGTGGAGTCTGTCCACATGAACCTTCTCCTGCTCCAGCACGTGCTGCCGCACATATACTTCATAGACGGCATCGCCGAGAAAGGCGAGTGCCGTCGTATTCATGTTTCTGATGTTCTCTTCTGTCATTCCTTCTGTTTCCATCCGGTTATCCGCGGATAATCTGCACGCCCTGCGGGGTATCCTTCAGGGTGATTCCCTTTTCTTTCAGGATATCGCGGATTTCATCTGCGCGGGCGAAGTTCTTTGCCTTTCTGGCAGCCTGCCGTTCATCGATCAGTGCCTGAATTTCAGGTTCCACTTCGGTGACTTCTTCGGAAGTTTCCTGCTGCAGCAGTCCCAGCACGGTGGCCGGTTCCATCAGCAGATCCAGTGCTTTCTGCGCGAATTCCTTCGAGGCACCGTCTTTCACCGCTGTGTTAATGGCTGTGATCAGTTCGAAGACTGCAGAGATAGCATCTGCGGTGTTCAGGTCATCATCCATGGCTTCCATGAATTTTTCCCGGTACTGTCCCAGATTTTCCAGTACTGCTGCTTCTGCTTCTGTCATGGTTCCGCTGCCTGCCGCAATCAGATGCTTCAGGTTGGACTTGGCATTCCGCATTCTGGTCAGGCCGTTTTTCGACTGGGTCAGTATTTCTTCGCCGAAGTCGATCGGTCCCCGGTAATGTCCGGACAGAATCAGGAAGCGAAGCACTTCCCCGTCATAGACCTTCAGCAGGTCCCGGACGGTCCGGAAGTTGCCCAGAGACTTGGACATCTTTTCACCGTCAATATTGATATAGCCGTTATGCATCCAGTAGTTGGCAAATACGCAGCCGTTGTGTGCCTCGGATTGGGCAATTTCATTCTCGTGATGCGGGAACTGCAGATCTGCGCCACCTGCATGGATATCGATGGTTTCTCCCAGATATTTTTTCGCCATGGTGGAGCATTCAATGTGCCAGCCCGGGCGTCCCATACCCCATGGAGATTCCCATGCGATTTCGTCGTCGGTCTTTCTGGCTTTCCACAGAGCGAAATCCAGCGGATCTTCTTTCTGCTCACCGACGGCAATCCGGGCGCCGGAAATCAGATCTTCGATATTCTTTCCGGACAGCTTGCCGTAACCGTCAAACTTTCTGGTTCTGTAATATACATCACCGTCCACTTCGTAGGCATAACCCTTCTCGATCAGGTCCTCCACGAATTTCACAATGTCAGGAATGGTTTTGGATACCTGCGGATGTACAGTGGCCTTCTTTACGTTGAGGGCCGCTGCATCCTTATAGTATTCTTCGATATATTTCTCGCTGACTTCCGGTGCGGTGATGCCTTCTTCTCTGGCACGGTTGATGATTTTATCATCAACATCCGTAAAGTTCTGAACGAATTTCACCTTGTAACCGCGATACTCCAGATACTTCCTCATAGTATCAAATACCACGAACGGGCGGGCATTTCCGATATGGAAAAAGTTGTAGACCGTCGGTCCGCAGACGTACATTTTTACCTTGCCCGGTTCGATCGGAACGAATTCCTCTTTTTTTCTTGTAAGGGTATTATAAATCTTCATCTTCTTCCTCCCTGCCTTTTTCACTGCAGTTTTCACAGGCGCTGCAGGTCTCTTCCTGTGTCTTCACGCCGTATCCGCCTTCCCGGAGCATGTTCTCCAGGACGACAATTCTTCTGCGCAGACATTCAATTTCCACAGCAACCGGATCCGGCAAGTCCACCTGGTTCAGATCCTGCGTCGTCTGTCCGTACCGCCGTACCACCGTGCCCGGAATTCCCACCACGGTGCTGCCAGACGGCACCTCTTTCAGTACCACAGAGCCTGCCCCGATTTTCACGTCATCGCCAACCTTAAAGGGACCCAGCACCTTGGCGCCGGAACTGATTACCACACGGTTTCCGATGGTCGGATGACGCTTGCCGGTGTCTTTTCCCGTACCGCCCAGGGTCACGCCCTGGTAGATGGTCACATCGTCACCCACCTCAGCCGTCTCGCCGATGATCACTGCCATACCGTGGTCGATGAAGCAGCGGCGTCCGATTTTCGCACCGGGATGAATCTCAATTCCGGTGAAAAAACGGGTGATCTGGGATATCAGCCGTCCGATGAACATAAAGTTGTGCCTGTAACACCAGTGTGCCGGACGGTGCAGAATCAGTGCCCAGATGCCCGGATAACAGATCAGAACCTCGAAGCCATTTCTGGCCGCCGGATCCTTTTCTACCATATTCCTGATGTCCTCTCCAACTTCTCTGAAAAATCCCATGTCTGTTTCGCTTCCTTTATCTGTGTATTTATTCTTCTGTCACTTTGATCGTTTTAATAATCTGCTTTTCCAGCGGGCAGTCGCTCCAGTCCCTGCGCACACCCACAATCTGATCTGCCGTGTCCATTCCGTCGGTGATCTTGCCGAAGGCTGCATACTGACCGTCCAGATGCGGTGCGTCTGCTACCATGATGAAGAACTGAGAGCCTGCGGAGTTGGGATCCATGGCTCTGGCCATGGAGAGCACGCCGCGGGTATGCTTCAGGTCGTTCTTTACGCCGTTTGCAGAAAATTCACCCTTGATGGTCCACCCCGGTCCGCCGGTTCCGTTGCCCCGCGGGCAGCCGCCCTGGATCATGAAGCCCGGAATCACCCGGTGAAAGGTCAGGCCGTCATAAAAGCCTTCTCCTGCCAGCTTCTCGAAGTTTTCCACACTGATCGGTGCGATTTCCGGATAGAGTTCTCCAGTCATCACGCCGCCGTTTTCCATTTCTATGATCACTTTTTTCATACTATTTCGTCCTTTCCGTTTCGGTTCCAGTTTTATATACCCGGTTTTTCTGTATTTCTACCAGTTTTCTGTTCTTACATACCGTATTTTTCTGCATTGACAATGGCAACGGCATCTGCGATGGCCTCATCCACGGTTTTTTCCGCCTTGTCGGCCTCACGACGCAGCTTGTATTCCACGATGCCTTCCGGTGCCCGTTTGCCTACGGTAATCCGTACCGGAATGCCCAGCAGGTCCGCATCCTTGAATTTTACACCCGGCCGTTCATTTCTGTCATCCAGCAAAACTTCCACGCCGGCTTTCTGCAGCACGTCATAGATCTTTTCTGCTGCTGCGGTCTGCGCTTCATCTTTCGGATTCACCAGGGTTACAATCACATGATACGGTGCCACAGACATCGGCCAGATGATACCGTCATCATCATGATGCTGTTCCACCACAGCGGCCAGAGTTCTGGTCACGCCGATGCCGTAGCATCCCATGACAATCAGCTGCTCTTTCTGGTTTTCATCTTTATAGGTGGCGTTCATGGACTGGGAGTACTTGGTGCCCAGTTTGAAGACCTGTCCCACTTCGATGCCGCGGGCATGTTTCACCGGTGCACCGCAGATCGGGCAAGGATCTCCTGCTTTCAGCACTTTGATATCCTTCACAATATCGCCCTTATAGTCTCTTCCATAGTTCACATTGATCATGTGGTGGTCTTTCTTGCAGGCGCCGGCACACAGGTTCTTCAGACCCGGCAACTCGCTGTCCACTACGATCTTGCAGTCATGCAGACCTACCGGTCCGGTAAAGCCTCCCACGCATCCGGTGGCTTCGTGCATCTTCTCTTCGTCTGCGAATTCAATGGCATGTTCCGGAATGCCCAGCGCATTGACCAGCTTCACCATGTTCAGCTCCCGGTCACCCCGGACGAAGGCTGCTACATAGCCGTTTTCTTTTCCCTCTTCATCGTAGGTCACAAACAGCAGCGCCTTGATGGTCTTTTCCTTCGGCAGGTTCAGGAAACCGGCCACTTCATCGATGGTTTTGGTTCCCGGAGTATATACTTCCTCCAGCGGCAGCATGTCTTCCTCTGCAGGGGATGCGGCTGCATCCTTGCACTCTGCCCGCTCTACGGTAGCCGCCATCTGGCAGGCTTCGCAGTATGCGATTTCGCTTTCGCCCACTTCGGACAGTGCGGTGAACTCGTGGGAGTTGCTGCCGCCGATGGCGCCGGTATCGGCTTCCACCGGACGGAAGGTCAGCCCGCAGCGAGTGAAAATCTTCTCATAGGCTTCATACATGTCCTGATAGCTTTGATCCAGTCCTTCGAAATCCTTATCGAAGGAATAGGCGTCCTTCATGATGAATTCCCGGCTGCGCATCAGTCCGAATCTTGGTCTTGCTTCATCTCTGTACTTGGTCTGAATCTGATACAGGTTCATCGGAAGCTGCCGGTGAGAGGAAACGTCATTGCGGATCAGGTCCGTAAAGATTTCTTCGTGGGTTGGTCCCAAACAGAAATCACGGCCGTTTCTGTCTTTCAGTCTCCACAGTTCCGGTCCGTAAGCGAACCATCTTCCGGATTCCTGCCACAGTTCTGCCGGCTGTACGGCGGACATATGGATTTCCTGTGCGCCGGTGGCGTCCATCTCCTGACGGATAATGTCTTCAATCTTGCGGACGGATCTCCAGCCCAGCGGCATGAAGCCGTAGACGCCGGAAACCAGCTTGCGGATCATGCCGGTCCGCAGCAGCAGGATATGGCTGGATATTTCCGCTTCATTTGGTACTTCTCTCAAGGTCTTCATGTGCATCTTTGACATTCTCATAATGTATCTTCTCCTCTTTTCATTTCCTTGTGGTTAATATGCATACGGCTTCGGCTGCAATGCCTTCTCCACGTCCCGTGAAGCCAAGCTTCTCGGTGGTGGTCGCCTTTACGTTGATCTTATCCGGTTCGGTATGCAGGGTAAGGGCCAGGTTTTCTGTCATCCTGCTGATATATCCCGCCAGTTTAGGCCGCTGGGCGATGATGGTAATATCTGCGTTTCCCAGCATATATCCTTCTGCCTCGATGCGGCGGTTGACTTCCTCCAGCAGCTTCAGGCTGGATATGCCTTCATAAGCAGGATCGCTGTCAGGAAACAGCCTTCCGATGTCTCCCAGTGCCGCTGCACCCAGCATGGCATCCATCAGGGCGTGTACCATGACATCTGCATCGGAATGACCCAGCAGTCCCTTTTCGTAAGGGATGTCCACACCGCCCAGAATCAGCTTCCTGCCTTCAGTGAGCCGATGAACATCAAATCCGGTTCCAATGCGCATTTCCATGGGCAGATCCTCCTTCGTGGTAATCTTAATATTGGCATAATTCCCTGCTGCCAGCGCAACGGGATGTCCCATCCGCTCCACCAGCGAGGCATCATCGGTTCCCCGAAATCCGTCTTCCTCTGCCTTCCTGCAGGCTTCTTTCAGCAGCTCGCTGAAAAATCCCTGGGGTGTCTGCACCTGAAGCAAACTGCTTCGGTCCAGTGTATGGCTTCTGGGGACTGGGGCCTCCCGCAGTTCCTTCTGCCGGATGGTGTCCTTGCTGGGCACCACCGGAACTGCCGCACCGATGGATTTTGTCCCGCGAAGCACCGCCTCGATGACCGCATCCGAAACAAAGGGGCGCGCCCCGTCGTGAATCAGCACCAGCTGTCCGTCCGGCACTGCCGCCATGGCAGCATTCACCGTGTCCTGCCGCTCCCGCCCGCCGGGCAGTACTGCGGAGACTTTCGAAAACTGTCTGCAGATATCTTCGCAAAACACCACAAAATCCTGGCTTGTCATCACCAGGATATTGTCTACATATGGATTTTTTTCAAAGGCATCCACGGCCATCTCCAGAATGGTCCTGCCGCGGATCTTCAGAAACTGCTTGGGCAAAGTACCTCCCATCCGGGTTCCCGCACCTGCCGCCACAATCACTGCCGTTACCGTTTTTCCTTCAAACATATCTTACTGTCGAACCTTTCCGAAGATCATACGACCTGCCGCGGTCTGCAGCACGCTTGTCACGTTGATATCCAGTGTCTGCCCGATTTTTTTGCGTCCGTCTTCCACGACGATCATGGTTCCGTCATCCAGATATGCCACCGCCTGGCCGGATTCCTTGCCCTGTTTGATCAGGGTGACCGTCATCACCTCGCCGGGGATTACCATCGGCTTCATGGCATTGGCCAGTTCATTGATGTTGAGTACCGGTACTCCCTTGATGACGGAGACTTTATTCAGGTTGAAATCGTTGGTCACCACCTTGCCCTTCATGATCTGTGCCAGCTTCAGCAGCTTAACATCCACCTCCGGAATATCCTTCAGGGCTTTCTCTGAGTCAGTGTTATAGATCTCGATTCCGTAGTCCTCCTGGATTTTGTTCAGGATATCCAGGCCGCGGCGCCCCCGGTTTCTCTTCAGTGCGTCGGAACTGTCGGCGATATGGCGCAGCTCCACCAGCACGAATTCCGGGATCACAATCGGGCCTTCCAGGAAGCCAGTCTTCATGATCTCCACGATTCTTCCGTCGATGATGACGCTGGTGTCCAGAATCTTCGGAACCACGTTGCGCTTCTTGCTGTCCTTCATGTTGTAGTCAGCATAAGGATGTTCCTCTGCCGCTGCTGCCCGTGCCGCCAGTCTTCTGGCTGCGATGGATGCAGCGAAAACCTCCGGCAGTTTCTTATTTCCCACCACCAGGCCGATATACCCCAGCAATGCATAAATGCAGATGGTCAGAGTCAGGTTCAGCAGACCCGGCAGGATTCCGGTGTAGATCTGGGTGATGAGAAAGGCGATAATCAGGCCTGCAATCAGTCCCAGGGTGCCGCCCACCAGATCGCTGGCGGATACCGCCTGCAGATCGTTGCCGATGTTATCTGCCATCTTCTTGCTTTTACGGTTGAGCACCGGTGCCAGTTTATAAAAAATAATACCAAAGATAAGTGCGATGAAAATCTGCAGCCAGAGTTTCTCTCCTGCTGCCAGTGCCTGGCTGCTCTCCGGATCCATCTCGGCGTAAATGCGCCACACCAGATCAGAGGCCCCAAAGCCCACCAGAATGCCCACTACTGTAAAAATTCCTTTAAATAGTTTTTTCAGCATTTCTTCTCCTCCTTTCCTTTATTTTTTTATGTATCATACAGATTCAGATTCGCTGAAGCCGGATTCGCTGATGTCAGACGGTCTCTTCAATGAACCGACGCGCTTCCTGCAGATCCATGTCGCCGGCCAGAACCAGCTCGCTGATGAGAATCTGCATAGCATTTGCCAACAGTTTCTTTTCTCCTGCTGCCAGATTTTTTCGCCGGTCGGCGCGAATCAGATTCCGGACCACTTCCGCCACCTGCAGTATCTCGCCGCTGCGGAGTTTTTCCATGTTTTCCCGGTGCCTTCGGTTCCAGTTGGAGGACATCTGGGTGGATTCAGACCGCAGTAAATCCACCACGCCCTGCAGTGCCTGCTGCGGAACGACGCCTCGAATTCCTGTGGATGAATCCATTTCTACGGGAATCATCACGTTCATATCATTCCCCGGCAGCTGCAGTATATAATATGCCCGTTTCTGCCCGAGAATCTCTTTTTCTTCGATCTTTCGGATTATCCCTGCTCCATGCATCGGGTAAACAATCCGGTCACCTACTGAAAACATGTAACAGTCCCCCATTATGAATCTGTATATATTTACAGTATAAAGAAGGAAAACTTGCATGTCAAGTGAAGGGACCGTGAAATACTGCGAAAAACCGATGAAAAACGGTACGCAGCACAAATCTGCCGCGTACCGCAAAGTGAATTTTTCACTTTTGATTCATTTGATTCTTTTTCGATTACACGCCTTTGGTTTCCAGTATCACATGAGAGGTGGCCAGCTGCTCCGACGTCGGATCGAAATAGATGTAGTTGGTCAGCCCAGTGTAGGTCCAGGTGTTTGTGGTCCGGTTCCATTTGTTGCTGTTCCCCGGCGTCGGATCCACCGTGATCCACCGTCCGTCCACATAGCATTCTGCCCACCAGTGATCCATTTTCGTAATGCTCGGTTCTGTGGACCAGTTGTTAAAACCGCCGGTACCTAAACTGATATGATGTCCGTTTACGATTCTGGTTGGGATTCCCTGAGCTCTCGCCAGTGCAGCCACGGCTGCGGCATAGCCCACACAGGTGGTCGCTACCTTCCCGTTTTCACTGTTGGCACTCTTCTTTTTATTCCGCATGTTATACAGATTCCGATACGGATCCACATACTGCTTCGTGCCGGTACGGAAAGCGATATCGTCATAATAGAAGTTCTCTGCGATGTATTCATAGATCTTCAGCAGCTTCTCATAATCGGATTCTTCACCCTTCGTCACTTTATCCGACACGGACTTGAAATACTTCACCTTCTTCGTGGTCACCGAAGTGACCTTTTTCGTGACAGGATCCTTAAAGCAAAGGTTCTTCAGGTCACTAAGGTTGGTTTTCTTGAAATTCTTCGTGCTGACCTTATTGGCCTTCTTATTCTGCGCCTGGTTTTCCGCCTGGATCTTTTCGTAGGAAAGGATGGAGAACTGCCCGTTTGCTACGCGTAAACAGCAGTTTTTATAAATAACAGGGTTATTCTTTGCTCCGACTTTCTTGGTGATCATCAGGATATAGTCCCCGTTTAATGGGGCTCCAATCTTGTTTCCGTAATTGTTCAGTGAAAAGGAAAACTGATTGTAGTCTCCCATATCGTTGGGATATGCTCTTCCGGCCCACTGGCTCTTCTCGGCTCCAACCTTCACCAGACTGTAATTGTATTCTGACGCCTTCACCGGAGTTTCTACCTCAACCTGAAGTGTGCCCCCCATTGCCGTCACTTTTACGAAATTATGCTCCAGATTTTCACTGGAAATCAGGCTGTCCACCTCCGCCGGCATGCCTGCATTCTTCACCACGCCCAGTGCCTGAGCAGGAATCATGCATATGCACAGCGCGATGGACAAGATGATTGCCATGGTCTTTTTCATAATCCGAAACCCTCCTTCTGAGAATATCTTTTCATTGCGAGTTCAGTTACATTCATAATATATAACAGAGTTTCCCCCGTCAAGCCCTATTTATATGTTCTGATTGCCTTCAGAGAGTAATCGGTGCAGTACTTCTGGCCATCGATCAGCACATAGCCGCGTACTTTATAGTAGTAGGTCGTGCCCGCTTCAGACCCTTGGTGTTCACGTAGTAACCTGCTGTTCCACCGTCTTTGGTTTCATAGAACGGCTTCGTGCCGTAGCCCTTGTATCTCTGGAAGAAACTACGAACTACCGGCATGATATGCGGCACCACTTCATGATTCTGGGGGGAATATATGAAGAGCGGTGATACGGAAAAGGCCTTGCAGTATATAAGCTCCGCCCAGAACGATCTGGACCGGCTCACACCGAAGCAGTACTGCAAGAACAAGTCCACCAATCTCATTCTCTCCTACTATCAGACCCTGGCAGAAAAATCAGGAATACGATATGAGGTGGGGGTAAAGATTCCTGGGGGTCAAAAGTATCAGCAGCATTGCAGCCCGTCACAATGGCATGTATTCCTTTGAGGACAGCGACGGCGTGTTCCCCATGTGCGTCATTCTGAAGCATATCTGAGGATCAGAACGTGCGCCCGCCGGGCGCACCACAAAAAAATGGCGGAGGGATTTCGCATCCTTCCGCCGTTCTCTTTCTTTCTTTTTTCTTTATTTTTCATCCAGTGCTGCCAGTGCTGCAGGGAACAGCTGGATGCTTCTGCGCAGGATGCCGTGCATCTGCGCGATGGCAATCCCGTAGTTGGTCATGGCCACGCCGCTTTCTGCCGCATGTCTGGTCCTGTACTGCATTTCCTTTTCATTCAGCATGCATCCGCCGCAGTGTACCACCAGTGCATACTTTCCCAGGTCTTCCGGAAATTCTCCCCCGGAGGTAAAGGCAAAATCCAGTTCTTTCTTCGTATAGTTACGGATCCAGTTGGGCATTTTCACCGTACCGATGTCGTCGCACTGCCGGTGATGGGTGCAGCCTTCGGAGATCAGCACCGTGTCTCCATCCTGCAGCCGGTCCAGCTGCGCCGCACCATAGACTGCCGCCTCCAGGTCTCCTTTATACCTCACCATGAGAATCGAAAAGCTGGTAAGCGGGATGTCCTCGGGAACAATCTTCGATACGAATCCGAAGGCCTGGGAATCGGTGATCACCAGACGCGGTTTCCGCGTCAGACTTCTCAGCGTTTCTTCCAGTTCGCTTTCTCTGGTCACCACAGCCATGGCGCCGCTGTCCAGCACATCCCGCAGCACCTGCTGCTGCGGCAGAATCAGCCTGCCCTTCGGCGCCGCAGAATCGATGGGCACCACCAGCACCACCAGGTCGCCCGGCTGGATCAGATCGGAAACCAGCTTCCGCTGGTTCTCCGCACCGCCTGACAGATGGCCGATCAGCTCCTTCAGTTCCCAGATATTGGTGTTCTGCTCTGCACTGACATAGATTTCATTGGCCGATGCCGCCGGAACTTCCTGCAGCAGATCTGCCTTGTTGTATGCAATAACATATGGCAGCTGCCGTTCCTGAAACAGGCCGATCAGCTGCTGATCTGCCGGACGCAGCCCTTCGGCTGCGTCCACCACCAGCACCGCCACATCCGTATACCGCAGTACCTGCCGGGCACGTTTCACCCGAAGCTGCCCCAGTTCACCCTCGTCATCCATACCAGGAGTATCAATGATGACCACCGGTCCCAGAGGGAGCAGTTCCATGGCCTTTTTCACCGGGTCCGTCGTGGTTCCCTTCACATCGGATACCAGGGACAGGTTCTGGCCCGTCACGGCATTTACCAGACTGGATTTTCCTGCATTCCGCAGGCCGAAAAATCCGATATGCACTCTTTCTGCTGATACTGTTTCATTCAAGCTCATCGTTCTAGTCCTTTCTCCCGCCTGATCTGCTGCATCTGACAGCACTCACTGTTTTTCTAATTTTGGTTTTCCGATTTGTACGAAAAGTTTTCAAAAAGAAAACTTTTCGCCTGTTTTGGAAAACTCCAGCCCGCCGGCAAACCTTTCGATCCAGCCCGCCGGCAAACCTTCCGATCCAGCCTCCTTAGAACCGGAAATCCCGGCGATTGGACGCTTTGATGTCGGATATATTTTGGGAAGCGATGGCACGCACCTTTTCCTTCGGAATATTCCCAAGCTCCTTCTCGATCAGCTTGTAGCCGACCTCCTTCGTCTCCGGCGAAGCGTAATCCTCCAGATATTCGCAAAGCGTCATCAGCGCATTCGGGTGACAGCAGTTCTGGATCTGGCCGTTTTTACAAAGTGCCATGAACCGATCCCCGGTGCGGCCTTCCCGGTAGCATGCCGTGCAGAAGGACGGAATGAAGCCCATATCCATGAGCCAGTGAACCACCTCGTCCAGGGTCCGCTGGTCGGAAACATCAAACTGCTCGGAGTCGTGCGGCCGTTCTTCTTCAGTATAGCCGCCGACGGAAGTTCTGGATGCACCGCTGATCTGGGAGATGCCCACCTGCAGGGCCTTTTCCCGCACCGCCTGAGATTCCCGGGTAGAGATGATCATGCCGGTATACGGTACGGCGATGCGGATGCAGGCAATCAGCTTCACAAACAGGTCGTCGGAAATCCCGTTATCGAACACGTCCGGATCGATGTCGTCGGCTTTCTTCACTCGCGGCACGCTGATGGTGTGCGGGCCCACGCCGTGAACCGCTTCCAGATGCTCTGCATGCATCAGCAGGCCCACGAATTCATATTTATAGAGTTCCAGTCCGAAGAGGACGCCCAGGCCCACATCGTCGATGCCGCCTTCCATGGCCCGGTCCATGGCCTCGGTGTGATAGGCGTAATTGTGCTTCGGACCGGTCGGATGGAGCTTCTCATAGCTTTCCTTATGATAGGTCTCCTGGAACAAAATATATGTACCGATGCCTGCGTCCTTCAGCTTCCGGTAATTTTCCACGGTGGTTGCCGCGATGTTTACATTGACTCTGCGGATGGCGCCGTTCTTATGCTTGATGCTGTAGATGGTGTCGATGCATTCCAGAATGTACTCGATCGGATTGTTTACCGGGTCTTCGCCGGCCTCGATGGCCAGCCGCTTGTGCCCCATATCCTGCAGGGCGATCACCTCCGCCGCAACCTCCGCCTGGGTCAGCTTCTTCCGGGCGATGTGCTTGTTTTTCATATGGTACGGACAGTACACGCATCCGTTGACGCAGTAATTGGAAAGGTACAGCGGCGCGAACATGACGATCCGATTGCCGTAGAATGCCAGCTTGATCTCCTCTGCCAGCCGGAAGATTTCCTCGTTCTTTTCCGGAATGTCGCAGAGCAAAAGCACCGCAGCCTCTCTGTGGGTCAGGCCCTCGCAGTGAATGCCGTCTGCCGTTCTCTTCGGCCGGGCTTTTTCCAGCAGCTGGTCAATCAGCGCTGCGTCGTTTTTATGCTGTTCCGCCCATTCCAGGCTCTCCAGAATCTCCTCATGATCGATAAATTCTTCTGCTTTTAATGATTTTGGATTATACATCTTCAAAACTTCCTTTCTGTCCTATTTTCCTACTGTCTGTTTGCGGCACGCCGCCTGCGTCCGCTTCACATCGCCCCGGTCCGTGACGATCTCAAAACCGATGGACGCCATCCGCCCCGCCAGGCAACCCCTGCACTGAGCCGACTCCTCCCCGGTACAAATCTTATTCTCATACAGCTCATACTTCTTCCGCACCGCCACCGGCGAAAGGTTCGGCATGACCACATTGGCCCCCGCCAGGATGCCCTTTTCCCGTCCCACCGGATCGATGGTCCCAAGAGCCGTGGTAGCCGGCAGAAGCACACCGGGCACCAGCAGCCTTATAATCGAAAGCAGGTATACCGTCTGCTCCAGCGTTCCCGCAGGCTCATTGCCAAAGGGCGTGGCGTGATGGGGAATAAACGGCCCGATTCCGCACATGTCCGGCTGAAAATCCCGGATGAAAGCCAGGTCCGCCGCCAGATGCTCCGCTGTCTGTCCCGGTGATCCCACCATGAAGCCGCAGCCCACCTGATACCCCAGACTTCGCAAAATCCGCAGGCTCGCCATTCGGTTCTCAAAGGACATGGTTTCGGGGTGCAAACTTTCGTAGTGGCTTTTTGTGGCAGTCTCGTGGCGCAGCAGATACCGGTCCGCCCCGGCCTGCCGCAGTCGTTCGAAGCTTTCCGCACTCCGCTCCCCCAGCGACAGGGTCACGGCGCAGTCCGGAAAGCCCTTTTTTATCTCCCCGATGAGGGCTTCCAGCCGCTCATCGGTGAACCAGGCGTCTTCGCCGCCCTGGAGCACGAAGGTCCGAAAGCCCAGTTCATAGCCTTCCCGGCAGCACGCCAGAATCTGTTCTTCTGTGAGCCGGTACCGGTCGCAGTCCCGGTTGCTCCTGCGGATGCCGCAGTAATAGCAGTCGTTCTTGCAGTAGTTGGTCATCTCGATGAGACCCCTGACATAAACCTGGTTACCGTAGATCGTCCTTCGGAGCCGATCCGCCTTCTCCTCCAGCAGCGCCGCCGCAGCCTTCGCCGGTCCGGCTTTCACCAGTGCCAGCAGTTCCTCGTCCGACAGCCAGTGGTCCCGGTCCAGCTTCTCGATCAGTTCCCGCGTTGCCTGGCTCATTCCCATCTGCTCTTTTTCCGTTGTCATTCTCCTCATGGGGCTCCTCCCGTGACCACATTGGAATAGGCCGTCTTCACCGAAATCCCCGGGAGACGTCCGATTTTGCCGGACAGGGCCGCCGTCACATCCTGCGGCGCATCAATGGCCACGCTGACAATGCTCACGCCCTTTTCCCTGTACGGGATGCCCATTCTTCCTATAATATAGCAGCCATATTCATGCAGCAGCTGATTGAGCTGCGTGGCCGAATTCAGGTCTTCCACGATGATGCCCATGACGGCAACCCTGGTTTCCTTCTGCTGTTCCATCGCCATCTCCTTTCTATGCAAAAAGACCGCACCCCAAAGGTGCGGCCTGGATTTTTCCAAACGCAAAACTCCGCCCGGATTCTGCATTTCACTCGTTTCGCAGTTCATCTTCCCGCCGGCCGCAGCCGCATCGGTCAGAAGCACGCATTTTGCAGATTTCAGAGTTTTTTCAGCACCTTTCACGCAGAGCGCCCTCTTCCGGACGGTCTTAATGTCAGAGTTGATATATATATATTATTCCCATTTCTGCCGCAGGTCAAACGTTTTCTTATCTGACCGCCTGATTACAGGTTCGACTGGGTCGTATGGTTCTCTTCTGCTCATTCCTCCAGCTGCTCAGACAGTGCCTTCCGCACGGAAGGTTTCCTCCCCCAGGTTTTGATGGTCTGCTCCTTCAGGAACTGAACGAACCCATCGATTCGTCCGGTTTTATCGAAAGTTGCCAGCGCAAGATAATAGGTCCGTTTATCCTCATTGAACAGGTTTGTCGGCGGATAATGGTGTGTCATCAAATAGTAGTTCAGCAGTGTTCTGCCCACGCGGCCGTTTCCATCCGCAAATGGGTGGATCGCTTCAAAATTCAGATGCAGATAAGCCGCTGCCGTTAAGATATCTTCTCCCTGATATGCGTTTACTTCGTCACACAGTGCCGCTATCTCATCCGGCACATCCTGCGGCAGGCTTCCCACATTATCCCCTGTAACATAGTCATGAAACTTGAACTCGCCCGGCCGCTCACCTTTCCCATAGCGTACTTCATCATAACAGCCTCGCATCAGCATTCTATGCATTTTCTTGATCAGTTCCGGACTCAGTTCCCGTTTTTCCACCAGATAAATACAGAGTTTTTCGAAAGCATTTTTTTGATTCTCGATTTCCAGAAGAGACCGCATATTTCCGGTGAAATTGATCACTTTGCCGTTTTCGAAAATCTCCCTTGTATCGTGATATGTGATTTCCGGATTTTCGATGACATTGGAGTGATAGGCAAACAGAATACGAAAATTTTCCAGCGCAGTTTTCACATCTTCCACCGTATTCCATTCCCTGTCCTGCCACTGTTTCACAATCTGTCTGTACGTTTCACTCATCGCTGCAGTTTCCTCCGTTTCAATCTGAAATTATTATACCATGAACAACCGAATTACAGGAATAATATTTTGCTTTTTTATATTCCTGGAATGTGTTAAAATCAGAGAAATCCGTAAAATCATCTGAAGCAAGGAGAATGGGACTACAATGTCCAAACTGATCATCATCCGTGGCAATTCAGCCAGCGGAAAAACCATCACAGCAAGAGCCCTTCAGCAGAAACTGGGTCAGAACACCATGGTCATCTCCCAGGGTATGGTGCGTTGTGAAATTCTCAGGGTAAAGGACGGATTTGATACCCTCGCCCTTCCGTTGATGAAGGAAATGCTCCTTTATGGACAGAAACTCTGCGCCGACATGCCGGCAGCGACAAGGCGAAAGAATTCGGTGAAACAGAGATGCGCCGATGGTGGAATGAAAAGGATTTTCTCCCTGAAATACCCGAAAATT
>JAEDMR010000144.1 GCA_016302925.1 Bacillota bacterium | reverse complement strand
CACAGTCTATACGGAAATTCAGTCAGGCTCTTTCATTTTCCTGGATATGGCTTATCAGGGAATGAATACGGTATTCCGAAATGCGCTCTATGTGATGGCAACGGTTGTTTCCGCCGGACCGGATCATTTCGTCATGGATGCGGGGATCAAAAGCATCTGCCCGGATCAGGGATATCCGGGACTGGTGGGACATGCATACGAATCGATTAATCTCAGTGAAGAACATACGGCGTTTTACGGAAAGCATTCCTTCCAAGTCGGCGATATGGTGCAGGTGATTCCGGGCCACTGCTGCTCCACGGTAAACCTGTATAATGAAATGTATTTCGTGACCCGGTCAGAGGGAAGCGATGATATTCGTGAAGCGGCAGTTACAGACTGCCTGCAGATTGTCAGCCGCGGAAAAGCACAGTAACAGGTCAGCGCTGCATTGCTTCAAGCGTCAGATACCCTGCCCCCAGCATACCTGCCTGGTTTCCCAGAGCAGCTGGTCGGATCTGAACGGTTTCAAAGCCGGGTGCCAGCAGGGACTGCGTTTCCCGACAAACCCGGCGAAAAATCTCCGGGCTTTCCATGATGCCGCCGCCCAGTACTAGGCATGGAGGGTTAAAGATATGGATCAGTGAAGACAGACCGAGAGCCGCCCGTTGCGCCCAGGTATCGACTGCTTCGGACACCGGAGTGGTAACTGCACCGGCATCGGAAGCGTCCAGTGCAGCGGCGATTTTCCGGCCGTCGGTCAGGGATGCATCTGCTGCGCTGACCAGCTGTACCAGCTGCGTCACGGACGCGTAGTTCTCAAAATACATGGAACCGGCGCAGCCATCGGGAAACTGCATCATTCCAAATTCTCCGGCCGAGTAAGCGCAGCCGTGATATACCTGATGATCGGAAAGGATGGCTCCGCCGATGGCAGTGCCGAAAACTACGCAGATACAGTCTGCAAAACCTTTCGCAGCACCGGCCCGGTTTTCGGCCAGGGCTGCACAGTTGCCGTCGTTTTCCACAGCGATTGGCAGATTGGCAATCGCATCGCAGTCAAGGGCAGACTGAAGCTTCTGGCGCAGGCAGGTCCCGCTGTATCCGGGGATCACTTCCGGCGGGTCATAGATGATTCGTCCGGCCGCAGTATCCACCTGACCACGGGTGCTGATGCCTATGCCGTCCAGCGGTGCTTCCTGCAGTTCCTCACGCAGGATGTCTGCCAGCGCAGCAATCAGATGATCTGCACCCAGATGAGCCTCTGTCGGGATCTGACGTACTTCGGAAAGGGCAGCACCGTCAAACAGCCCATGCTTGATGAAGGTTCCGCCGATATCAAAAACAGAAATTCGCATATTGCCTCCTGTAGATTGAGAATAGAAACATGTAAAATGGTTTACAATCATCATAGCATGCCATAGGAGAAAAAACAAGAAAGGAACAGCCAAGATGACTTACGAACAGGAACAATCAAAAACATACAGAGTTCTCAGCATCGGAGCGCATCCGGATGATGCGGATACCAGTGCCGGCGGCCTGCTCTGGAAGCTGAAAGAGAAAGGCTGGGAAGTGCGTCTTCTTTCCCTCACCGACGGCAGTGCAGGCATGTATGATGTCCAGCGCTGCGGTGCGCAGCTGGCTGCCATCCGAACAGAAGAAGCGGCCAGAAGCGGCAAGCTGCTGGGCGGACGCTATGATGTCTGGGACATTCCCGATGCCCATCTGACCGCATCCATCGAAAACCGGGAGCGACTGATCCGGTACATCCGGGAGTTCGCACCAGATCTGATTGTGACCAACCGGCCCGGGGATTATCATCCGGATCACAGAAATACTGCAATTCTGGTGGCAGACGCTTCCTATCTTCTGACGGTTCCTGCGGTCTGTGCCGACACGAAAGCCATGGAAACCATGCCGGTGATCCTGTACTGGTCAGACAGCTTCCAGCGACCGTATCCCTGCCAGCCGGATGTGATCGTACCCATCGATGATTACGAAGAAAAGATTCTGCAGCTGGCATGCTGCCACGAGTCTCAGTATTTTGACTGGTTATTATGGCCTGACCGGATGGATCACAGAGACTGGCCGAGAGAAAAGCAGATCGATGAACTGCGGACGCGTTACCGCACTTCAGCAAGAAAGCACCGAAGCAAGACTGCAAAACAGCTGGAAGAACATCTGGGCGAGTTGCAGGCGGCAAAGGTGGAAGCCGTGGAATATTATGAAATCTGCGAATTCGGCGAACCGTTAAGCGACCAGCTGCGGCGAATCCTGGAAGAATAAATCTTTACACTATCTGAAATATGCAGCAGAGGGCTCCTTTTGTATAATAATGATATCGAAACGTGTATACAGAAGGAGGGTATCTCATGCAGAAAAGCAAAATCTCCATGTGGCTTTCAGACAAGGAAAACCACATCTTCATCGGTATCGGACTGGCATCCCTGGCACTGCTGATCGCATCAGCCGCCTATAGCGGCGCGTTGTATCTGCCATAACGCCATGCCGCGGAGAAAACTGAAAATAAGGAAAAAAGAAAACCTCCTGACACACCCACAATGCCAGAAGCATGGGATGAATCCGGGAGGTTCTATTTTGCGCAGAAACCGGGTCGATCCGAAAATCGATTCGAAAAAATCAGAGAATCGCGAATTTCACCCAGATCGAAATCAGATAGGAAACTGCAGACATGACGCAGCAGAAAGAAATCACCTGGGATTTCACCTTGGCCTGCCGCTCAAACACCGCCATGGAGGCAATCCAGGCCACCACCAGAGTGATCAGTGCAATGACGGTCATGCGGTTGATGACGTTGGCCCAGCCCCGCAGGAAATAGCAGAGAAGTGCCACAACGATGACGGTAATCAGATATTTCAGCCAGCCGCCGGTTTTGCAGAAGGTGGGGATCAGCAGCGCAGCCCAGATGACGCCCAGCAGCAGACATTTTAATACTAAAATCAGAAATGCTTCCATTTGAAATACTCCTTTTTCGATAACTTGCAATAACAGTAACATTATATTTGATTTTCGGACAGAATTCAATTAAAATAATAGATAGAACGCAATTTCGACAATTTACGGGGAGGATAATATGGCACAGCTATACTACAGATACAGTACGATGAACGCAGGCAAATCCATCGAGCTGATCAAAGTCGCATATAACTACGAAGAAAGGGGCAAACAGGTCATGACGCTGGTTCCGGCAACTGACAACCGGTACGGCACCGGCCTGATCACATCCAGAATCGGTATCCAGCGGGAGGCCATGGTGGTCGGCGATGACACCAACATTCTGGAATTATATATGCGGGAAAACGAAAAACGGCACATCGACTGCATCCTGATCGACGAGTGCCAGTTCCTAAAAAAACATCATGTGCAGGAGCTGGTGGAGATCGTGGACAGCTGCGAAGTGCCGGTGCTGGCTTACGGTCTGAAAAACGATTTCCGCAATGAGCTGTTCGAAGGCTCCTATTATCTGCTGATCTACGCCGATAAAATCGAAGAAATCAAGACCATCTGCTGGTGCGGCAGGAAGGCCACCATGGTTGCCCGTGTGGTAGACGGCAAAATCGTCAAGCAGGGCGATCAGATCGTCATCGGCGGCAACGACATGTATGTCTCCCTGTGCCGGAAGCACTATAACGACGGCAGACTGGGGCCGAGCAAATGACGGGGGCTGTGGCGGGCCGCGCTGGCCATTTCTTCGCAAAATCCGCAAGGCAGGCCTTTCTGGCATGTCTTTTTGTGGTGGTGCTGCTTCTGGTATCTGTCTTCTTCGCGCCGTCTGCAGACGCCGCAGAGACTGCCGTTTCCTCGGGTACCACAGGCACCGTCATCGCAGAGGCCCTCAATGTGAGGACCGGGGCAGGAACCCTCAATGAAGCCATCGGCATGGTATATATGGGAGAGACTGTAACAATTCTGGGAAGTGAAAAAGACTACACGGGAACGGTCTGGTATAAGATCAGCTATCAGGGCGGTACAGGCTATGTGAGCTCCGACTATATCACCATCGACAGCAAGAATGAATATATATATGATGCAGCATTCGAGCAGGAAATGACCCGGCAGGGATTCCCGGAAAGCTATAAGCCGTACCTGCGGCAGCTCCATGCGGATTATCCCAACTGGGTGTTTGAAGCATGTCAGACAGGAATCGACTGGACGGCGGCGGTGGATAAAGAAAGTAAACCGGGTAAGACGCTGGTTTCCGGGTCCTCTCCGTCTTCCTGGAAATCCATGGAGGAGGGTGCGTTTAATTTCGAAACCGGAACATATATCCAGTATGACACCGGAAACTGGGTGAGCGCTTCCCGTGCCATCATCGAGCACTATATGGATCCGCGGAACTTCCTGAACAGCGGCGGAATCTTCCAGTTCCTGTCCCATTCCTATGACAGCAGAACTCAGACAGCGGAAGGGCTTGCCGGCCTGCTGGAAGGAACATTCATGGGCGGAGCATTTCCGGAAGACGGGTATGATACCTATAATCAGGTACTGATGGAGGTTGGCAGGGAGACTTCGGTGAATCCGTATGTGCTGGCGTCCATGATTCTGGTGGAGCAGGGAAATACAGGAATCGGTAAAAGTATTTCCGGCACTGTTTCCGGTTATGAGGGATATTACAACCACTTCAATGTGGGTGCCTATGCAGCCGGCGGAATGGATGCGGTGACCCGGGGACTCTGGTACGCCAGCCAGTCCGGCTCTTATGGCAGGCCGTGGAATTCCATCTATAAGTCTATATACGGCGGTGCGTCCTATTACAGCCAGAATTTTGTAAAAGACAATCAGTATACCCTGTATCTGAAAAAGTTTAATGTGATGAACGGCCTTGCCAATGTGGCCGAGGGTCAGTACATGACCAATGTGCAGGGCGCGGAAAGTGAAGCGGCAGCCCTTCGGAAAGGATACCTGAAGGTGATGGACAGTGCCATGACTTTCCTGATTCCGGTGTATGAGAATATGCCTGCTTCTGTCTGCCTGAAGCCGCAGAACGCAGCAAACAACAATAATTATCTGTCCTCTCTGACCGTTTCCGGCTGCACATTGTCACCGGCCTTCAGCAGTCAGCAGACCAGCTATACCGTCCAGGTGCCGGCCGGTGTGACTGCCGTGACCATCT
>JAEDMR010000009.1 GCA_016302925.1 Bacillota bacterium | reverse complement strand
TCCTCTTCTTCATCATAGCAGTATGCACTGATTTCTGTCAGCCGCTTCTGTGACCGATCATCCGGAAGCGATCGGAAAAGAAAAACCAGCTGAAAGTTCTGAAATACCCGTGCAATCAGGTTCTGAAGATTTCCGCCGTATGTTTCACAGATGGCCGACGCCATCTTGTACGGAATCTGCACTGTACTGCTGCTGTGAATGGTAGCCTTGCTCCGCATCGTTCCCGTGGAGGTGATCTCCAGCGCCAGGCGAAATGCTGCAGCATCCCGCATTTCTTCCAGCAGGATGTAGTCATTATCCCCGCGCAGAAGAGATCTGGTGATAACCTCCAGTTCTTTTCCGTCGGCAACCAGCTGCATGACAGGTGCCTGCGGCATCAGTTCATGCCAGGGTGTTTCCGGATCGGTGGACAGTGCAAGCCCTTCCAGATGCGGATTCTCCTGCTTCTGCCAGACCTGCAGGAATGTCGTCTTCCCGGAACGGACCGGCCCGGTAATCAGAATATTGAATCCGATGCGAATCATGGACCGGAACAGCGGAATAGCGTCAGCGGGAATCGTACCCAGCTCTGCCAGTTCTTCAAAGGTCAGATCTTCCATGATATATTTTCGGAATACCATCACATCCTGCCCCTTCTTCGTTCGATCGCCGGAGAAGATGGTGATCCGGATTCCGTTGTGCAGATAAATCTCATGAAACCCTTTCTCCAGTCTTTCTCTAGGTGCAGCCAGAAGCAATGCCCGTTTCAGCTGCTCTCTCCGTTCCGCCTGGATTCGCTGGGGCTGCAGTCGGGAGATTCCGTCTATGAGGCAGTATAGTCTGTCACCGATCAGTTTCGCTGAGGATGACTTCCGGTATTCCTCCGTGCTGTCATAGGCCCAGGGAGCCAGACCTGCCAGACCATATACCTCATGGAAGATTCCTTCTTCCAGACTGCCATACCACGGCGGAACTTCTGTCTGCCAGCCTCTTTCACGAATCATATCCCCAATCCGCGACTGAAAAAAAATCCGCTCCTTCTCATACCCCATAATGGCTCGCTTTTCTCTCTCCAGTTTTCGGGTCTTTGCCAGCTCATCCGTGTCTCTCCAGTCTTCTTCAAAGATCGTCTCTGCCATGCGGCAAAGCTGATAAAAGCCTTCGTATTGTTCTTCCTGTCCGTCTTTCTTCAAGTCCTTCTCCCTCCCCGATCCATCCGGTAATCTTTTCCATGTCTCTTCTGAATTTCCGGTGCTTCAGCAGCGGAACACGATCCATTTCCGCCTGCCAGCCAAAGGGAACATACGCAACGGTTCTCAGATTCTCCGGTCCGCAGCCAAGTCTTCCTGCCAGCTCTTTTTCTGTATAAAATGCCCCGGAATCATTGAATTTATTCACCACGTACAGCTGCTGCGGCGGAAGTGCACGTTCCAGCCCGCTGAGCTTAGCTGCAAACCGCTGCAGGCATTTCTCCTGCTGGGTAAGGACCAGAACCGCCTTCTGCCCACATTGCAGTGCTGCCATTGTCAGACCCTCCGGCGGCCCGCAGCCGCAATCTGCAAGAATCCAGTCATAATCCTCACAGATCAGACTGCACACCGTTTCCAGATCCTTCGTTCCGAATTTCCTGATGTATCCGCTTCCTGTTCCCGACAAAATATCCACGCCCCGTGCTGTCATCACGGTCCGGCGGATTTCGTCCGCAGTCAGCATTCCTTCTTTCAATGCGGGATAAAGGTCATCCATAGAAGATACGGCAGATTGGGGCAGCCACGGATCCACGAGTTGGGAGGATGCACCGACCAGCAGAATTCGTTTCCCGGCTCCTGCCAGCATCTCTGCAGCAGAGACTGCGATCATGGTCGTTCCGGTCTGACTGTCACCGCCATAAAACACCACACATTTCTTCATTTCACGTCTTCCATTCTTTCCTGTCTTTTACTTTCTCTTTGCAATCGCCGGATCAGCTGTAAAGAAGGACGAATTTCTTTCCTTCCTCTCCCAGCGTTCCCAGCTTCATCGCTTTTTCTTCATCGACAATGACTTCCACCAGACTGACCGGCGCCGATGCCTTCAGACGTTCATCATCTGCAGAGACCACTTCCTGATTGCTGCTGTCTCTGGCATAGGCTACCACAGCCGAAAGTACGATGGCCCCTTCACAGTAGAACCGTACTGTGTCCCCCCGCCGCAGCGTCTGCGGATAAGAAAGCAGCCACTGGTTGGGAATCGAAAGCACATACTGTCCGCTGGTTCCGCCCACCGACAGCCTCGGATCCTGAAAGTATTCTGAAAACAGCGGCGTTCCCGCCGGCACATACTGTACCGTTTCCAGATTCAGCAGGTTTGATGCGTCCTCCGGCCCCAGTGCGCCCTCTGGCGGTTCTTCCATCAGGACGATCTCCAGAAGGCTTTCCTCCACCATAGTGTTTCGCGCCGTGTCCTGACAGAATACAAGAACTTTTTCATAGGAAAGGTGTTCTCTTCCCCAAAACTCCCAAAATCCCAGACACACAAGAGATGCTGCAATCAGAATCAGTCCTGTAATTCGTTTCTTCATTCCCGGTTTCCTCCTGTTTCTTATCCATTTCTGAACACTAACAGATTACCACATTTGAACGTTGCTTTCAGTACAATCTAACAAAAATTTACAAGTATTTTCTTACATATTTCGACACAAACTTACAGATTTCATCCACTTTCGCCGGGATTCGACGGCAATCGACAAAATCACCATTTATTCCCATTTCTTCTTTTTCTCTCCCATCCTCCGCCCATCCTCCGCCACAACAAAAAAAGGAGGAGCCCCATGCCGCGCTTCCGCGCCCCATGGGGCCCCTCCCAACTGTTCCTTCAATACAAGTGCAGTTCCATGGCCACCTGATAAAGGTAAACCTGCTGCCACCGCTTCCATGTGTTTGCATGAAAGCAGTCGCTGTAGGGAATGCCATATGCCAGCTTCCCCAGTATGCCATCCCGGTACACCGCCGGGACAGCCTGAAGGCTTCTCTCAATCATCTGGATCCGAAACGCCAGATTTGCCATCCGGCTGGCCAGCTGTGCCGTCTGGTCGCTGACCGTACCGCTGCTTTTCCTCGGCGTATCCACATATGCTGAGGGCAGGCAGTCCAGCATCTCCTCCAGTTCCATGAGTTTTTCCTTCATCCGCGGAAGATCCTTTACCGCCCATAATGCCTGGCGGTAAACTGCTTCCGGCAGTTTGCAGGACTTGATAGACTTTAGCTGATAGTCCTTCATAGGGTACCTCCTGATATGATCAGAAGCCCGTCCTGCGCAGTATATCCACTTATTTCATTTTCATTTCGTATTCCGGTTCCTGCCGGCTGTCCGCCAGTGCAGAAATGCAGATGCCCGTAACGGTCATCACAAGTCCCACCGCAGTATACCATCCCCATGGCTCGCCGCCCAGAAGAATCCCGGCTACTACACCGATAACGGTAATCAGATTGGTCTGCACGGTGGCCACAATCTCCGTCTTCAGGCGGGACAGGACCAAATTGAAAATCATATAGGCCACACAGGAGCAGCCGATTCCCAGATACAGCAGTGCACCCATGGCCCGGAAGTCGCTGAAAAACACGGCGTAAGCCCGCAGACCGTTTCCCTCTGCCAGCGACAGTACATTGAAAAACACGCTGCCCGCAATGGTCAGCACAAAGGTAATCTCCATGGGAGTAAATTTTGCGCCGATGCGGACCGAATACACCGTATACCCGGAACCGGCCGTCACAGCCCCGATGAGAATCAGGTATCCCAGCAGCTTGCTGCCCGCCGAAAAACCCGGCGAAAACAGTACGCAGACCAGCACACCGGCAAAAGACAGAACGATGGCAAAGAGCACCTTCCGATTGACATTTCTTTTGAAAAACAACCGGTTCATGAGCACTACCACCAGCGGCACCAGAGCAATAAAGATGGAAGTCTCCGATGCGGTCGTCAGCTTCACGCCCCAGGTTTCCAGGATAGAATAGAGACAGGGCTGCAGCGCAGCCGCCACCAGAAGCTTTCCCACAGGCTTGTCCCGGTAGTCCACCTTGATCACCCGAAAGGCCACAAGCAGCGCGAACATGACAAACGCCAGCATCCACCGGACTGCCAGGATTTCCATCGGTGCCAGTACATCCAGCAGAGCCTTCGTTCCCAGAAAGGAAAGCCCCCACAGCATGCAGAGTATCAGCATCAGAAGCCAGGTCAAATGATTCTGCCTCCCTCTTCTTCACTTTTTTTCAGCAGCGCATGAATCCGCTCGTTGAGCATTTCCAATGCGACCCGATTGTAGCCGCCCTCCGGAATGATGACATCCGCATATTTTTTGCTCGGTTCCACGAACTGCTCGTGCATTGGCTTTACCGTGGTCAGATACTGGCTCACCACCGAGTCCAGGGTCCGTCCCCGCTCCCGCACATCGCGGAGAATACGGCGGATGATCCGCACATCGGCGTCTGTATCGATGAACACCTTGATATCGCACAGATCCCGCAGCTGTTTGTTCTCGAAAATCAGGATCCCCTCCACCACCACCACCTTGGCAGGACTCACCCGGACCGTCTCATCGATCCGGTTGTGGATGGTAAAGTCATAGACCGGCCGGTCTGCTGTCTGCCAGTTTTTCAGCTGATAAATATGCCGGATCATCAGATCTGTGTCAAATGCATCCGGATGATCGTAGTTCAGCTTTTTTCGTTCCTCGAAAGGGATATCGTTATGGGACTTATAGTAAAAATCATGGCTGAGAATGGCGATATCGTCATGAAACTCTTCTTTGATTTTATGGATCATGGTACTCTTGCCGGAACCTGTCCCGCCGGCAATTCCGATTACGATGACATTGTGCATGGATTCCTCCGTCTATTGCTGCTATTTCTGCCCGCCGCTGTTACTTCTGCTCGCTGAGCGGTGTCGTATCTCTGTCTTCTGCTGTAATGGAAGATCCCAGATTGAGGGATGCCTTTTCCAGTTCCAGCATGATATTGTTGATGTTCTGCAGTTTCTCCGGAGAAATCGTGCTGTTTACAGCACCCTTTGTGTTCTCCAGCAGATTCTGCAGGTTCTTTTCCACGTCGGCAATCTTCTCTTTCAGGTTATTCAGATCGTCTTCATCGATGGCATCCCAGATAATCTCTTCCTTACTGAGAAGTGTGCCTGTTTCCAGTTCAAATTCGGAGTTGCCTTCAATAACTACCGGCTCATAACCATAGACTTCCCGTATCTTCTCTGCGAAGGCATGTTTGGACTCTGCTTCGCCGTGAACCAGGAATATCTGTTTCGGCTTCGCCTGGAATCCGCCCAGCCAGTCCAGAAGTCCCTTCTGGTCCGCATGTCCGGAGAAACCTTCCAGGTTGTAGATTTCTGCATTGACACTGATGGCCTCTCCAAAGAGTTTCACTTCTTTTGCACCTTCCACCAGTGAACGTCCCAGGGTCCCTTCCGCCTGATAGCCCACGAAAATCACGCTGTTCCGTGCATCCCACAGATTGTGCTTCAGGTGATGACGAATCCGTCCTGCTTCGCACATTCCGCTGGCAGAGATGATAATCTTCGGCGTTTTATCTGTATTCAGCATCTGCGAATCCGCTGTGTTTCTGGTGAATTTCAAATTCTTGAAATCCAGAGGATTATCACCGCTGAGGATATAGTTTCTGGTCTCCTCATCGAAGACCTGTGCATTCTTTTTAAATACCTCGGTGGCTGTGGTGGCCATCGGGCTGTCTATATATACATTGACATTTTCCAGGTCTTTCTGATATTCCTTATGCTGCTCATAGAACATGTTGAACTGATAAATCAGCTCCTGCGTCCTGCCCACGGCGAAGGACGGGATGATCACATTGCCTCCCCGCTTCACCGTCTTCAGCGTGATCTGAATCAGCTGGTCGATGCTGGTTGCATTCTGCGGATGCAGACGGCTGCCGTATGTAGTTTCCATTATCACATAATCGGCTTTTTTGATTTTCACAGGGTTCCGCAGGATCGGCCGGTCCATGACACCCAGATCCCCGGAGAAAACAATTTTAGATGTGGTTTCTCCTTCATCCACCCAGAGCTCCGTAATGGCGGATCCCAGAATATGACCCGCATCGTTGAATACAATCCGCATGCTGTCGTTCAGCTCAATCAGCTGATCGTAGAGGACCGGCTTCACCAGCTTCAGTGCAGCCTCGGCATCTTTTATGGTATACAGCGGTTCCACCGGCGGCTTACCGGTTCTGGCATTCCTTCTGGACTGCCATTCCGCGTCCTTTTCATGAATGTATGCACTGTCCTTCAGCATGACCTCCAGCAGATCCGCTGTGGCATCGGTACAGTATATGCTGCCCTTGAACCCACGCTTTGCCAGCAGCGGCAGACGGCCGCAGTGGTCGATATGTGCATGGCTCAAAAGCACGCATTCGATTTCCTCTGCATCGAACGGAAAAGGCTCTGCGTTGAGCTTTTCCATCTCCTTTCCTCCCTGAAACTGACCGCAGTCCAGAAGAATCTTATGATTGTCCGTGGAAAGCATGTGACAGGACCCGGTTACCCCCATGGATGCACCGCAAAACTGAATCTTCATCTTTATACCTCCTGTTGTAATTATTGTTACTTATAGTTCCAGAGATCCCTGCACGCCGTTGACACTGCCGTCGCACCTGCATCCAGTGCATCATCCACTTCCTCACGGTATTCCAGCAGACCGCCTGCAAGGATCGGTGTGTTTACCCGTTCAGCAAATTCCCGGATTTTTTTCACCACCACACCCGGCATGATTTCCACCATTTCCGGCTTGGCGATGCGGATAGATTCCACCGCGGTATCCACGGAATGAGAATCCACGATAAAGAACCGCTGCACCGTTGCCAGTCCCAGTTCTCTTGCCAGACGGATTATGCTGGTTTTGGTCGTCAGAATACCGTCTGCACCCAGTTTTTTCAGGAATTCCAGACCGGCCCGGTCCTTTCCGATGCCATCGGTGAAGTCCATATGGATAAAGATCGTTTTTCCCGCTTCATGGCATCGCCGGATCAGATCCTCCACCGTAAGAATGCTGGAATACTGCATGAAGATCACCTTGACCTTTGATTTCAGAGCCTCAGTAAAATCTTCTTCCGTTCTTACCGCAGCGGCTACCCGCCTTCCTTCAAAAACTGCTTTCTCACTCATTTTTCCTTCTCCTCCTTATTGCAAATCATCTCCGTGGTAATCTGAGCCTTCCGTAATATGCAGGTGATATTTACCGGCCAGGTTCACCAGTTTTATGACTTCCTCTTCACTGTGTGACGGATATAAGCATTCCATCCCGGACAGACCCATTTTTTTCAGCTGCCACAGCATGCTGTCCAGACTTTCCCAGAATTCTGCGCTGCCCCGCAGACCCATCTTGCGGATTTTCATCGGGTGGGCAAGCACCGCCATACCGCCGGCTTCTTTCAGAAGAGAAATGGCTTCCTCTGCAGAAATTTTCTTTCTGCCGATAGCCTTTAGTTCAGGAGATTCCAGCAGTTTTCCCGGTTCAAACGCTTCGGAGGGAGAGGAGATGTATCCTTTCGCCGCCAGTGCCCGGGCAAAATTCGGCTTCCCGATGTAGGTCTGTCCCGGCCTCTGTTTCAAATCTTCCATGGTCAGTGCATAACCCAGTTCCTGCAGTCTGGTCAGCATTTTTTCGTTTCTCTCGTCCCGGTACTGCCGCAGTTCTTCCAGCTTCGCCAGGAGCTTTGGATTCTCCGGATCAAACTGATATCCCAGAAGGTGCAGTTCCTTGCCCTCATGTTCCACTGCAAGCTCCACACCGGAAATCACTTTAATCTTCAGCGCTTCTCCTGCAATCAGGGCTTCCTGTACGCCGTCGATGCCGTCATGGTCGGTAATGGAGATCATGTCATATTCCATATCATAATACCTGCGTACCAGTTCCGTCGGCTTCATGGTACCGTCGGAGTACCATGAATGAATATGGTAATCTACTTTATATGTGTCACTCATGCTTTTTTCTCATCTTTCCAATAGTAAATCTTTTCTCATTGTTCGCGCAGCCTCTTCCCCTTTCAGGAATGCTGCCAGTTCCAGCGCAAATTCCATGGCAAACGCCGGTCCCTGACCGGTGATCAGGTTGCCGTCACGTACTACTGGCTTGTCCACATGGATGCCGCCGGTCAGGAATTCCTCCATGCCCGGATAAATGGTAACCTTTCGCCCCTGCAGCACGTCATGATATCCCAGCACCAGCGGTGCTGCACAGATTGCGGCAATCGGCTTTCCTTCCTCCGCAAACCGGACGATTTCTCTGCCCAGGCCCGCATGATCCCTCAGACCATAAGCACCGGGCAGACCGCCCGGCAGTACAATCATTTCACAGTTATCATAGTCTGCTTCTTCGAAAAGGCAGTCTGCCTCCACACGGATTCCATGCGTGCCTTCAACCATCCTTTCTCCGGTAACGGAAACCAGGCGGCATTCTGTCCCTGCTCTTCGCAGCAGATCTGCTGCGGTGAGCGCCTCCACTTCTTCAAATCCTGATGCCAGATGTATCAGTACCATAATATTCCCCTTCTTTCTCTTTCTCTGTATCTGATATCTAATAGAATATCCTCGGCGGACGAGTCAGCCTGTACTGAATGTAAGTCACAATTCCCATAATAATGAACGAAATTCCGGTCAGGAAAACCGTAATCATACTCCAGAAATCGTCAGTGAGAATCATGCTCAGAGCAGAATCCTCATAGAACGGCCGCACACCGATTACGGTGAAAAGCCATTCTCTCAGAGACGCCGCAGGCAGAACAATCGCCTGTACGACCGTCAGTATCCCAGCGATCACCGCACCGATCACGAAACTGGTCCGCAGCATTTTCTTTTCCTCCTGACGCAGCAGAAAAATGTACACTGCTGCCACCAGGATCAGCGACAGGATGCAGAAGAGACCGCTGAAATCCAGTGCCTTTTTCATCATCATGAGATTATAGGCATCCCTGCTGTCAAATATCCCCAGTTTATCGTAGCCTGTATCCACATAGATGTTGAAGTTCTCCGGGTCCGGTCGGAACTGGTTGACAAGATCTGTCAGGGCATCTGCCATTTCAGAATTGGACATGGAAAGATAAAGCTTATCCAGGCACTGGGAATCATTAAAATAATACAGATAAGCATCAGGCATTCTGTAAATCAGGTTCTGGCCCAATGTCAGAATCAGGATCGGAATTGCAATTATCAAAATAATTCTGCTCACTGTTTTTAATCTGTTCACGTCTTCCGTCCTCTCTCAAAAATACTTATACATTGTTATTATATCATAGTTATATGTGGCTTGCTATTGTTTTTCGTGCCTTTTGCATGTCCTTTTTTCTTCTTTCTCTGCTGCGCTGCGGTCAAAAGAAAAAGGAGCAGAAACTGCTTCTGCTCCATGGATTCTTTCCAGAATGCTTTCACTATTTAATGATAGTGCAGACAGTATCCGGACCGCAGCCTGCTGCGTTTCCTTCATCGGTATCCAGATGCACTTCTCTTTCGTGCTTCACGCCGGCTCTTACCAGTACGTTGTCAAATACCAGTCCTCTTTCGCCTTCGATCTTGATGCTTACCACATCACCGTCTTTTACACCGGCTTCTGCAGCCTGTTCATCGTTCAGATGAACGTGTCTTAAAGCAATGATCACACCGTGATCGATCTCGATTTCACCGCATGGTCCGATGATCTTGCAGCCCGGAGTTCCTTCCAGCTTGCCGGATTCTCTTACCGGTGCCTTGATACCGATGCTTCTGGCATCCGTCATAGCCAGTTCAACCTGCGTTTCTTTTCTGGCAGGTCCCAGAACGCGGATACCCTTCAGTGTGCTCTTCGGTCCTACGATATCAACCTTTTCTTCGCAGGCAAACTGTCCCGGCTGAACCAGCGGCTTGGTCGGTGTCAGCTGGTGACCCTTGCCGAAAAGTGCTTCAATGTGTTCTTCACTTAAATGTAAGTGCTTGTTGGATAAACCGATTTTTACTTCGTAAGCCATTTCTTTTTGTATCTCCTTTATGTAAATGATTTTATTGAATAAACAACGTCATAATCAGCCCTCCAGATAGCTGATGTACGGCAGATTTCTGTATTTCTGGTCATAATCCAGCCCATAGCCGATGACAAAGAGATTCTCAATTTCAAATCCGATATAATCCGCCTGAATATCTGCAATCCGTCTGGACGGCTTGTCCAGCAGTGTGCAGATGCGGATGCTCTTCGGATTTCTGTCGGCGAGGTACGCCTTCAGGTGCTTCAATGTGGTTCCAGTGTCGACGATATCTTCGATGATAAGCACATTCTTGCCGTAAATATCACCTTCCAGATCCTTTTTGATCTTCACCACACCGGTAGTCGTCGTGCCTGAACCGTAACTGGACGCCATGACAAAATCCACTTCGGTCTCGTTGGGGATCGCCTTCATGATGTCTGCCATCCAGACCACAGCTCCTCGCAGAGTACCTACCAGATACACCGGCTCACCGGCATAATCCTCTGCAATCTGCCGGCCGATTTCTGCAGCACGCCGACGGATTTGTTCTTCCGTAAACAGAATATTTCCTACTATATTGCCCTTTTCCATATGTTACTGCTCCTTTCCGTCATCTACAGTAAATTCTACACCTTCTACCAGATCTTTTCCACTATATTTTTTCGAAAAATCATCAACTTTTTCTCCGACCCAGTATTCATCCAGTGTATCCTTCAAATGCCAGAGGATCCAGATCCAAAGTACCAGATCATCCAGGAAGCCGAACGGGAACAGCACCGGCGGAATCATATCCACCGGCAGAAACAGATAGATGATGCCGAGAATCACCAGAAGCTTTTTCCGCTTTGGTACAGTCTTATCGGCCATCATGGCTTTTATGGCTTTCATCCTGCCGAGAATCACTCTGTAACTGATGAACTGCATTTACTCCTCCAAAAGTTTTTCAATCTCTCCCAGCAAAATATCCTGTCCCGTACGCTTCAGCGCAGAAACAGGGATGACCAGGTCATCCGGGGAAAGCTCCAGGGTATTGCGTATCACGCGGATACATTTCTGTAGTTCATTCCGGGAAACCTTGTCTGCCTTGGTTGCCACCACAATGCCGTCCAGTCCGTAGTGCTTCAGATATTCGTACATCTGCACATCCTGAGCCGACGGTGCATGGCGCACATCCACCAGCTGGATGACCTTTTTCAGGCCTTCTCTGCCCCGCAGATAGGTCTCCATCATCTCTCCCCAGTTTTCGGTCACGGATTTCGACACTTTTGCATAGCCGTAACCCGGCAGGTCCACAATACGGAAGGCATCGTTGATTTTGTAAAAATTGATGGTTCTGGTCTTTCCCGGACTTCCCGAAACGCGGGCCAGACTCTTTCTTCCCGTAAGCAGATTGAGCAACGAAGACTTTCCTACATTGGAACGTCCTGCAAATGCCACCTCCGGCATGGTATCCGGCGGATACTGGGCAGGTTTCACTGCCACGGTTTCCAGCACTGCTTTTTTGATCTTTAACATACCGTCTCCTGTCTTACTTCTGTTCTTTTACCAGTGCATATTCCAGAGCTTCCCGGGCCTGCTCCAGCAGCTCGAAATGGAGCTGACGCCGCACGCTCTGCGGAATATCGTCGATATCCGGCGCATTGTCCTTCGGCAGCAGAATGGTCCGGATTCCGGCCCTGTGGGCTGCGAGCACCTTTTCCTTGATGCCCCCCACCGGAAGGACCTTTCCCCGGAGGGTAATTTCTCCCGTCATGGCTACATCCTTGCGGACAGGAGTTCCTGTCAATGCGGATACTACAGAGGTAAACATGGTCACACCGGCGGAAGGACCGTCCTTCGGCACTGCTCCCTCCGGTACATGGATATGAAGATCATACTTCTTGTAGAAGTCTTCCTCCAGTCCGTATTCCTCTGCAATGGAACGGATGTATGTCACCGCCGCTCTGGCAGATTCCTGCATCACATCGCCCAGCTGTCCCGTCAGCTGCAGCTTGCCGCTGCCCGGTACGCGAGCAGTTTCCACAAACAGCGTATCACCGCCCACCTGGGTCCATGCCATACCGGTTACCACACCGACTTCACTTTCGCCTTCTATTATATCATAATGGAACTTCTTTTTTCCAAGGTATTTTTCCAGACTTGCCGGTGTAATCTTGCAGCCGGCCGTCTTTTTTGTCACCTTCTGCCGAGCCGCTTTCCTGCACAGACTGCCGATTTCCCGTTCCAGATTTCGGACACCGGATTCTCTGGTATAATAATTGATCAGATCCCGCAGACCTTTTTCCGTGATGGTAAAGCTCTTTCCTTTCAGGCCATGGGCCTTCGCCTGTTTCGGAATCAGGTACTTCTGAGCGATATGCACCTTTTCCTCTTCCGTATAGCCGGATACCTGAATGACCTCCATTCTGTCCAGCAGCGGCCTTGGAATTGTTTCCGTGGTATTGGCAGTGGTGATGAACATCACCCTGGACAGGTCGAACGGAACTTCCAGGAAATGGTCCGTAAACTCCTTATTCTGCTCCGGGTCCAGCACCTCCAGCAATGCAGACGCAGGATCGCCCTTAAAGTCTGCGCCAATCTTATCGATTTCATCGAAGAGGAATACCGGATTGGATGTGCCTGCATCCCGCATAGCCGCAATGATTCTGCCCGGGATAGCACCGATATATGTTCTTCTGTGACCGCGGATCTCTGCTTCATCCCGCACGCCGCCAAGAGACATCCGGACGAATTCCCTGCCGGTGGCCCGGGCAATGGACCGGGCAATGGAAGTCTTTCCGACACCCGGCGGCCCCACCAGGCAAAGAATCGGGCCCTTGATTCCCTTGGACAGATGAATCACAGCCAGATATTCCAGTACCCGTTCTTTTACTTTCTCCAGGCCGTAGTGGTCTTCATTCAGTATTTTCTCCGCCTTTTTCAGGTCTGTATTGGTCTTGGACTGCCGGTTCCACGGCAGATCCAGAATCGTTTCCACATAGTTTCGGATGACACTGCTTTCCGCAGAAGACGGTGCCATCTTCCGAAATTTCCGGATCTCTTTGCGTACCTTTTCATCGGTTTTTTCCGAAAGTCCCAGCTGATCCAGTGCTTCCAGCCACTTATCCGCTTCTTCACCGGCGTCTTCATCCACACCCAGTTCCGTCTGAATGGCCTTCATCTGCTCTCTGAGGAAATATTCCCTCTGGTTATTCTTGATGCTCTCCTGCACCTTCAGATTAATATCCCGTTCCAGACCCAGAATCTGGTTTTCTTCCACCAGAATCCGGTTCATCACTCCCAGACGTTCCTTCTCATCGAAGGCTTCCAGAACCAGCTGCTTCTGCGATACCTTTATGTTCATCTGCATTGCCAGGGTATCCGCGAAAAGTCCCGGCTCCTCTATGGCAGCGACCACATCATAAGCGCTGTCCTTCAGCCCGGTATCGTAATCAAGATATTCATCAAAATTATCCAGCGCTGCACGCATCATAGCCTGAATCTCCGCTGTCTCTGCAGATGCCGGGAGTATCTCTGCCTCCTCCACCTCTGCCATCAGGAACGGTTCCTCACAGGATATGGACCGCAGTACAGCACGGTACTGTCCATCTACCAGAACACGAATACTGTCTCCCTGGATTTTAAGCATCTGCTTCACTTTCACCACAGTTCCCACATGATAAAAATCATCCACTGTAGGAATCAGGATATTGTCATCCATCTGGGAGGTCACGAAGATTTCTTTGCCGTTTTTCATGGCGAAATCCAGTGCCTTGATGGATTTTTCTCTTCCTATATCGAAATGCATTATGGTCCGCGGAAAAATCGTCAGACCACGAAGGGGAATGCAGGGAAACGTGGACGTTTCTTCCGCAGCTTCCGTTTCCACAGGTTCCACTGTCTCTGCAGCTTCTGCCGCTTCTGCTGTTTCCGCTTCTTCATGCAGTTCGTCTTTCATTTCGTCAAATTCGCTCACTGTTCTCCTCCTTCCCGCCGGTACCCGCTCTCCATATTTTTCTTCCTTCAGAACAGATTCGGCTTTGAAATCAGAACAAGGGGCTTACCGCCCCCCTGTTCAGGAAGCCGTAGCTTCCAGTTCTTTTATTCTTCCGTCGGTCAGCACCAGCTTCGGCTGTCTGCCGTCCTCAATGGTTTCCTTCGTGATAATGCACTTTTCCACATCATCTCTGGATGGAATCTCATACATGATTTCTGTCATTGCCTTCTCGAAAATGCTGCGCAGACCTCTGGCACCGGTCTTTCTTTCCAGTGCCTTGCGGGCCACTGCACGTACAGCCTCGTCTTCAATCTCCAGTTCTACATCGTCGATTTCAAACAGCTTTCTGTACTGTTTCAGCAATGCGTTCTTCGGCTCCCGGATAATGCGGATCAGTGCATCCTCCGACAGTTCCTCCAGTGTCACGATCACAGGAAGACGGCCGATGAATTCCGGAATCAGACCGAACTTCAGCAGGTCCTCCGGCTGAATCAGCTTAAGAATTTCCTTCTCATCCACATTGGAATTCTTCTGTTCCGAATTAAATCCAATGACCTTCTCTCCCATTCTTCTCTGGATGATCTTATCCAGACCATCAAATGCCCCGCCGCAGATAAACAGCACGTTGGTCGTATCAAACTGAATGAATTCCTGATGCGGATGCTTACGACCGCCCTGCGGCGGAACATTGGCTACCGTTCCTTCGAGAATCTTCAGCAGAGCCTGCTGCACACCCTCTCCGCTGACATCACGCGTGATAGAAGGGTTGTCAGATTTGCGTGAGATCTTATCGATCTCATCCACATAGATAATCCCCTTCTGTGCCTTTTCCACATCAAAATCTGCAGCCTGCAGCAGCTTCAGGAGAATATTTTCAACATCTTCGCCCACATAGCCGGCTTCCGTCAGGGCCGTGGCATCTGCAATGGCAAACGGTACATCCAGGATTTTCGCCAGGGTCTGTGCCAGCAGCGTCTTTCCCGAACCGGTCGGCCCGATCATAACGATATTGCTCTTCTGCAGCTCCACATCGTCGCTTTCCTTGTCTTTCTTCGGATTGTTGATTCTTTTATAATGATTGTATACTGCAACAGCCAGTGCTCTTTTCGCAGCATCTTGCCCGATGACATAATCCGAAAGAGTCTGCGTGATTTCCTTCGGTTTCGGAAGCCGGTACTGCTCTTCCTTTGGTGCAGCGTTTCCTTCGTTGATATCATCGTTGATGATGTCCATGCACAGATGTACACATTCATCGCAGATATAAACGCCGGAACCGGCCACCAGTCTGCGTACCTGGCTCTGCGGCTTCCCGCAGAAGGAGCACTTCAGCTGTTTATTTTCATCGTATTTGCTCATTCAAATTCCCCCTTGTTATCTGGATGTGATCACCTGATCGATCAGACCGTATCTGCATGCCTCGTCTGCACCCATGAAATTGTCACGGTCGGTATCCTTCTCGATGGTGGCCAGATCCTGTCCCGTATTTGCCGCCAGAATTCGGTTCAGCTTTTCTCTGGTCTTAAGGATCCATTCTGCATGGATTTTAATATCCTCTGCCTGTCCGTTTACCCCGCCCAGCGGCTGATGAATCATGATTTCCGCATTTGGCAGTGCAAATCTTTTTCCTTTCGCTCCCGAGGAAAGCAAAAATGCACCCATACTTGCCGCCATGCCGATGCAGATTGTGGAGACATCCGGTTTGATGTACTGCATCGTGTCATAAATGGCCATGCCTGCGGTCACAGAACCGCCCGGACTATTGATATAGATGCAGATATCCTTTTCGCTGTCTTCTGCTTCCAGAAACAGAAGCTGTGCAACAACCAGGCTTGCAACATGCTCATCAATCTGTTCTCCCAGAAAGATGATTCTGTCCTTTAAGAGCCTGGAATAAATGTCATAAGACCGCTCCCCTCTGCTGGTCTGTTCAATTACATAAGGTACTAATGCCATACTGATACCCCTCACTTTCTTTCGGTAATCTTCTACAGAAGCCGGGAAGACTGAATCATCCGCCCGGCTCCGCTTTTTCACTGGTTGATTTATTTAATCACTGCGTTTTCAAAGATGCATTCAATTGCCTTCTTCGTCTTCAGATCCTTCTCCAGATACTTCATGTTTTCTTCGCCGATGAGTTCCTTCACCTTATCGGCAGTCATCTGGTACTGGATTGCCATGACCTTCAGTTCTTCTTCCACTTCTTCCGGTGTCACTTCAAACTGTTCCGCTTCCACGATACCATTCATGATCAGTCTGGTTTTCACGGCTTTTTCCGCATCTGCTCTGATCTCATCACGAAATGCAGCTGCATCCTTCTGGGTGAATGCCAGGTACTGTTCCAGGCTCAGACCCTGATAACGCATCTGCTGATCCAGCTCCTGCATCATTCTGTCGATTTCGTCCTCTACCATGATGCGCGGAATATCCACCTCGTTGGACTCCACAACCTTGCCTACTGCAGCGTCCTTCATCTGGCTCTCTGCACCGGCTTTGGCATATGATTCTAGTCTTTCCCTGGTGGAAGCTTTTAATTCTTCCAATGTATCAAATTCACTTACATCTTTCGCAAATTCGTCATCCAGTTCCGGAAGCTGTTCTTCCTTTACTTCGTGAACCGTGCAGTGGAATACGGCTTCCTTGCCTGCCAGATCTTCTGCATGGTATTCTTCCGGGAAGGTTACGGTTACGTCCTTCTGTTCTCCGGCAGATACGCCTACCAGCTGTTCTTCAAATCCCGGAATGAACATGCCGGAACCCAGAACCAGTTCCTGACCTTCTGCCGTGCCGCCTTCGAACTGATCTTCCCCTACGAAACCTGCATAATCCAGAAGAACGGTATCACCGTCCTGTGCAGCTCTTTCCACGCTGACAATGCGGGCATTTCTCTTCTGCAGGCTCTTGATGTCATTTTCCACATCCTCGTCCTTCACTTCATTTTCGATTTTTTCAATCTCAACACCCTTGTAGTTCTTAACTTCTACAATCGGAGAGCAGGCAACCGTGATGGTGGCAGTGAAGCCTTCCCCCTTCTTCAGCTGGGTGAATTCTGCTGCCGGGCTGTCGATGATGTCCAGTTCCAGTTCCTTGATGGCCTTTACATAGTTTTCTCTGAACAGTTCGTCAATCGCATCTTCAAAGAATACGCCTTCACCGTAATGCTTTTCGATGATGCTTCTCGGTGCCTTGCCTTTACGGAAGCCCGGGATTTCGATATTGCCCTTGGCTGCCTGGTATGCCTTGATCTGCGCATTATCGAATTCCTCTGCGGTGAACTCCATGGTAAACTTTACATCGTTCTTCTCTCTGGAAATAAAAGTTGCTTTCATTAAATATATCCTCCTGATTCATGAAACCTTATTATACTAAGACAATTACTTGATATTATAACTCGTTTCCCTGCCAAAGTAAAGGAAAATGCTTTAAATTCACCACATTTTCACCTTATTTTTCATTCGTTCAGAAAAAAAACTGCCTTTACCGGTTAAAAATTCGTCCCGAAAGCAGTTTTTTTCTTTTTTTATCAGAGAATTCCCAGCAGTTCCAGCCCCCGCTGGTATTTACTTCTGTTTCCCGGCTTCAGATTATATTTGGAAGCCAGTTCATGTCCCAGAGCGATCATGTCTTCCTGATCGCCGGAATACAGTTCAATCTCCAGCTCGGAAATCGGTGCACTGCCGCCGACAGTCCGTATCTCTCCTTCATCGTATGACAGCATGCTGATGGATTTTCCTGTGTCTATATGCATCTGCTTGCGGACAAATTCCATCTCCATCACCGGATGAAGTGCTTTTCCCTCCAGTAGAGGTCCCACTTCCTCGTAAACTGTGCTGCCCCGGAATATTTCCAGAGAAGGAGCCGTCAGAAAGGCTTCATCCACTGCAGCATTCAGTTCTCCTCTGGTGTGCAGCCCGTTTTCCACGCCGCCTCCCCATTTCAGAGTTGCCACCGGCCGCTCGTCTTCAAACCGGACGCGAAAAGCAATTTCCTGTTTCAGCAGCTGTCTGTCCTCTGTGTCCAGATACAACGCTTTCATGAGAATCGTTTCCGGACCGTTTCCGTCCGTCAGGGCCAGCAGATGCCGGTCATCGAAAATACGCTCTCTGGCAAAAGAGTCCTCCACCAGATATTTCAGTTCAATCTCCATACTTCTTTCTCCGTTGTGAATTCAGTAACCAAATATCATGCGTATCTGTTGTATCATATTTATGACATCAAGTCAATTCCTTCACGAGTTTTTTTCCTGCTTCCAGTGCCCCGATGGCAAATATTTTCTTCGACATAGCGGTATGCCGGATTTCCAGGATCTCATCCTCCAGTGCAAAATACACCGTGTGCTGACCGCATACAGTTCCCATGCGCAGACTCTGCACCCGGGCTTCATCGAAGGGATCCAGCGCCAGACTATGACACAGGCTCACTGCCGTGCCGCTGGGACGATCCCGCTTTTTCGTGTGATGTACTTCCGTCATCCGAATATCACACCGGCCCGCCAGTTCCTTTTTCGCTTCCCGGCACAGCTGCTGCATGACCTCCATTCCTCTGGAAAAATTGCTGCTTCTTACCAGCGGACAGATTTTTTCCAGCAGCTGAACCAGTTTTTCTTCTTCGGGTCCATATCCGGTAGTCGCCAGAACTATCGGTATATTACCCCCTTTTTCCCGGCAGTAATCATAAATTCTTCCGACGGCTTTCGGATGGCTGAAATCAATCAGCAGATCCGGCCGTTTCTCCGGCCATGGCTGATCCGATAAAGGCTCCAGCACAGCGATATCATCAAACGTTCCCTCTTCCTTGGCGTAATCCAGCAGAACCTTCCCCATGGTCCCGCTTCCGATAATCCCCAGAAACATATTTCATACCTCCTTCGCCTATTGTATGAAGAAGGTCATGTCCGGATTCCGGAAAATCCTGACTATTTCTTTTTTGCCAGCTCCATGATTTCGCTGAATTTTCCCATCACGTGATCATAGCCCTTGTCCTTCACATGGGGAACCATGCAGGAAGAGCAGTCCTTCACCCCGTTATCCAGATATCTGAAATTGCCGCCGCACTGGTCGCCCAGCGCATACAGCGGACAGTAGCAGAACAGGCAGTTGAATTCTTCCGGCTTGCTTGTATCGTGACACGGGAAGAACTCACATGCCTTGTGCTGCGTGAATTTATAGTTTTCCGTTTTTAATTCATTCATTATGATACCCTCCATCCATTCATCGTTGTCTCTCTATTATACACACTCATCCTGATGATAGCAACTTATTTACCTGATATCTTTCCATGCTGCAGAAGCCACTGCACGCTTTCTTCACAGGTCCTGCTTTCAATGGTCATGGTAACATCCGGACGGCAAAATGTACCAATGGCCCGGAGTACCGTTTCCATGTCCATGGTTCCTTCTGTCAGCGGATTGTGCAGATCCTGCTTTCCATCATTATTATGCAGATGAAAGTGTCCGATGAAGGGTCCCAGCTCTTCAATCCACCGGCAAACAGGATATTCCGGCCGTGTAACTGCATTTGCATGACCCACGTCCAGACATGCCGAAACTCTGGGGTCATCCAGCCCGCGAATCAGCTGCAGCTGCTGCTCTGGTGAATCTTCGAATACATTTTCAATATATAATCTGAAATCCGAAGGTTTATCTTTCAGGAAGTCTTTCCAGAATTTAATGGACTTTTCCAGCTGCCACTGCGGATAATAGATCAGAGGGATATAGCCGGTATGCACCACCATTCTGCAGATACCAAGATTCTGCAGCAGATTCCATGCCTCGTCCAGCCGTCTTCTTCCCATCTCCACAGCCCTGTGGTCGATGGAAGCCGGACAGATCTCCGTAAACGGCCCGTGGGCAATGATCTGCTGCGGTTTCACACCTGCACTTCGAATTTCCTGCCGGATGACATCGGTTGTGGTCTGCCGCCGTTCCGAATCCAGATTCTCTGAAATGCACAGATCGTTCAGTTCGATTCCTATACCATGCCTGCGGATCACCGAAACTGCGTTTTCTGAAAAGGTTGCGGCAAAAATGCGATCCTTCATATAATTCCTCCCGCTTTTATTTATAAATCCCGTATTTGATCTTAATCCGCTCGATTTTCCGTATCATGGGATTTCCAATGAGAAAAATGCACAGTGCTGCCGCTGCGCCATGTACCAGGTCGTACGGAAGGCCCGTAATATAAAGCAGCCGCAGCGCATTCCAGCTGATTCCGCCGCCGCCCGGGATACCTGCAGAGGTAAACATGGCACAGAGGTTCATCAGTCCTCCATACAGAATCACCGTTGTAAAGAATGTGAAGATGGTCAGTGTCAGGTTATCCACCGGCATCCGTTTTCTCTGCAGCAGAACACCGGCAATGAGACCGACCGCACCGAACGCATAAAACCGCCATCCGATCACCATTCCCAGCACGTTTAATATGCCCTGCAGACCATCCGCCTGTCCCAGTGCTTCCACAAATCCGGAAAACGTACCTCCGGTCAGGTCCGCTGCCTCACTTCCGGGCCACAGCAGAAACGTTATAAACGCCGCTGTTTCTGCCGCAATCATGCAGAGAACCGGTCCCATGATTACATGAAAACTTCGTGACTTCACCTGATCCGTCGTCTTCGCCAGGTCCACCTTGTTAAATGCCATTCCGGCCAGAAACCCCAGGAGACCCCAGCAGAACATCTGCCATGGCGTCCAGAGTCCCTGCCCCATATAGAAGTTGCAGATGAATCTCGAAATGGCCCCTACCAGGAAGCCTGCCTCCGGTCCCATAGAAATGCCGGCGATAATAACCATGGCAGTACCGATCTGCAGCGGAACCGTCACATGGAAGAACATGTGCGCCGCCACAGTAATCGCACTCATCATGGCCACCAGCACAATCTCCCGCGCTTTCGGCTTCCGTTTTTCAAATACCATGAAAAACGGCGCCATGCAGCAGATGATCACGGCAAAGCTTCCCAGCATATACAGGCTTCCGCCGTCCAGAACTGTGCTCAGACCGATGATTGCCGGAATCACGAGAAAAATCAGTGCCGCTGAAACTCCTACTGCACACGCTGTAAATCCTCCTTCAAAAAGACCAAGAAATCCATCTTTATCAATTGCTTCTTTTACTCCCTTAAAGAGAGAATTTCCAAATCCCAAAAG
>JAEDMR010000143.1 GCA_016302925.1 Bacillota bacterium | reverse complement strand
CGGAAACAGTGATTGAAGTAAGTACACAGGCTGATCTGGCAGGGATGGAACAGACTGCCGGGACATACAAGCTTGTAGCGGATATCACATTGGAAAACTGGAGCGCAATCTATCCGGCATCCGGATTTACACTGGATGGAAACGGACATACGATCACGCTGACAGGAGCACCGCTGTTTGCATATGTAAGCGAAAACGATACGGTGAAGAATCTGACAGTAACCGGAACCGTTACTGAGACAGAAAGGAAAAATACGGGTGCAATCGCACAAAGCTGCAGCGGAACGATTCGCAATTGTGCTGCCAGCGTCAGTGTAACATACAGCGGTACTTCTCCAAATATCTATTTAGGCGGTATTGTGGGAAAAACATCAGGCACTGTTACCAACTGTCTGACGACAGGAACTGTAACGAATACGGGCAATACGAAATGCTATGGTGCTGTTGCGAATACAGCCCTTTTTGAAACTGCAGCTATTTCAAACTGCGTCGCCGTAGGGGGAGACCGCATTGGAAGTGCTGAAGGATTTGGTGCTCCGACGATTATCAGCGGTACAAACTGTACACTGATAAGTGATGTATCAAAATACAATCCTGAGGATTACGTGGAATTCTTTAACGCCAACCTGCAGGAAGGGGATCTCTCCTGGAGCGTGGAAGACGGCATCCTGGCTCCGCGGGGAGGAAACGGCGGAACGGCCACTCCGGAAGAGGATGCTTCAGAAGAAGAAATCGCAGCGCTGGATGCAGCGATTTCTTCTGCAAAGGCGGTTGATGCTCAGAAACTCTATACAGCTGATACCTGGTCATCCTTCAGCAACGCACTGGAAAAGGCTGAAAATGTCAAAGCGGGCACTTCACCCCTGAAGCAGACGGCGGTGGTCAACGCTGCTGCAGCACTTACACAGGCACAGAACGGTTTAGCTGAGAAACCTACAGCCGCTGTCAGCTTAGATGGACAAGATGTTGTATCGGTTACTACATCAAGTCAATTGGAATACCTGACGAGTGGCAAGTACTATCGCTTAGATGCGGATATCACCATAGACGACGCATGGTGGTTTGGAACGTACAATGTCATGAACGCAGTCCTGGATGGAAACGGTCATACGATTACGGTGGCCAATAAAACACCATTGTGGAAAAGTATCGGTTCAGAAGCTGTGATTCAGAATCTGGGAATTATCGGGGATGCTGTTTCTACGGATTCCTTCGGCGTTCTGGCTGCAGACTGTCAGGGACTGATCGTTAACTGCTGGTCCCAGGCATCCATCGGAGCAGAAGGCCAGAACGGCGGTGCCAAGGATGCAGGAAACTTCGTTGCATATCTTAAGTCCGGCGGAGCCATCGTCAACAGCTATACAGCCGGTTCCGTAACGGCGAAGGGAGCAACTGGTGCCCTTGCGGCCGCCAGTGAAAAAAACACTCTGGTAAAGAACTGCTATTGGCTGGATACCATCGGCAGCAGTGCAGTCGGATCGGCATCCGGAAACGTGAAAGAATCCAGCGCAAAGGAAAGAGCAGCGTTCTACAGTACCGAGCTGATCGCCCTTCTGAACAGCCAGAAAGGGGAAAACGGAAAAACCTGGGCTGTCAGCAGCACCGGATACCCGTATTTTGGGGAGAATTTCAACTATGTGCCGGAAGGAGACAAGGAACTGCCTGAAAATCAGACAGTAATCACCTTCACACCTCAGGGAGGAAGCAGCAGTGAAATATCGAATCAGAAGCTGACCATCGACAGAAATGAAGTCAATGCAATGAAAGTAGCGGGAGTATTTCAGCTCCCTGATTATGTAGTACCGGAAGGTGCTTCTGTAAAATGGTCCTGTTCAGTGCAGAATCCGGAAGGAACCGGAGCAATCAATGAAGAAACGGGAGAATTTTTCGTTTATCAGGACGGCAGCCTGGTCGTAACTGCTGTACTGGAACAGGATGGAGGCGCTTCGCAGACGCTGGCCGCAGTGAAGGTAACCGTTATACAGTCACAAGTGGAGGCGGTAAAGCTGTATCTTGCAAATGCTGACGGAACACAGGAAACAGAGATTGAAAACGATGCAGCGACGGTGCAGGGCTCCGAAACAAAGAAAATCGCAGTAAAAGCGAAATATACAGGCGAAGAAGAATACCGTGCGATATCATCCGACAGTTTCACCTTTGACGTTGAGGCGAAGACGGGGAAAGTTGCGCACATGGATAATTCCAGCATCTTCTACTTCACGAAACCGGGAACCGCGGTTGTCACCGTTACCTATAAAAACGATGATACGATCAAGGCATCCGCAGAGATCACGTCAGAATATGTGGCGGTGGAATCCGTGAAGCCGGCCATCAGTGGCAGAATCGTTCTTCACGGAAGAAATGCCAACAGCACCGGCGGTGAGGATTTCCTTCCGAACTATTCCAGCGTGATTGTTTCTCCTGCCAATGCCAGTTATGCGGCAGACTATACGATAAAGAGCAGTGATGATTCCACCGCCCGCTATGTCAGCAGCATGGTGATGGGCTACGTACCGTATAAAGCAGGATCCGTAACGTATACAGCTTCCATCCTTGACAATGGAACCGTAAAAAGCGGAACCTCTGAAGCTGAGTATGTATATTTGAACCCTCTGAAACGTGTGACTGCAGAAAACAGCAAGCTCACAGTGAAGGAAAACCAGAGCATTTCTGCCGGGCTTGTCTTTGAGGGAGCGCTTACTGACGGCCATGAAGTGACAGAAACCGGCATGAACTGGTCTTTCAGCCAGGATGGAATCATCGAGATTACCAGAGAAAACGGTGCGTGGAAACGTGACGAATCAGCGCCGGATAATAATATGTATTTTCTCAGCAGTGAATATACAATTCACGGGCTGAAACAGGGAACCGTGACGGTGACAGGCACGCCAGCCGACCAGACCGGCGGTGCACAGTCCGTGGCCTTTGAGGTGACGGTGACCCAAGGGGAAGCAGAAATTCCGGCAGACAATGACAAGCTCATTGCGGTAGGGATCAATGATGCGAAAAACTATCTGAATTCGCAGGATGGAGATGAACTCTGCAGCTTTGGGAATGAGTGGTATTTCTTCACTCTGACCCGTGCCGGTGTGTCTGTCAATCCGGAAAATGTGGAAAAATACCTGGATTCCGTGAAATCTGCCTATTCGACGGATCTGGAATCGGACAAGGCAGGCAAGTTAAAGCCAACCACGCTTGCCCGCGTGATCCTGACAGCAAGCGCACTGGGCGAGGATCCGGAGAACATGAACGGCACCAATCTGATCGAAATGCTGTATGGCAGCACGCGTATCGGAGATGGCGGCAATGAAGCTATATGGGCACTTCTGGCACTGGACTGCTGCAGCTATGATGTCCCGGCAGATGCGGAATGGACCCGGGATGAATTAGTCCGCAAAATTCTGGAATACCAGTCAGAAAACGGCGGATTCGCATGGAACGAAAAAGGCGGAAATCCGGACATCGATACGACGGCTATGGCCATTCAGGCTCTGGCACCATATGTTTCCCTAAATCCACAGGCGGCAGAGGCTGTGGAGAAGGCACTGGAGTATCTGCAGTCGAAGATGAACAGCAACTGCCAGTTCGGTAATTCCGAGGCTTCCTCTCAGGTGCTGATTGCGTTGACTGCGCTGGGAAAAGATCCTGCAGCAGAAGAAAACGGATTCGTGAAAAGTGCAGCGCGAAACCTCATTTCGGGGTTGGATGCCTACCGGATCGAGGGAAAAGGTTTCGCACATCTTCTGAATGACGCAGCACCCAACGGCATGGCAACAGATCAGGCTCTCCGCGGGCTGGAGGCATGCAGAAGGTATTACAGCGGTGAGAATACTCTGTACGACCTTACGGATGTCAATGTACGCAGAACACTGGAAAAGCGCGTGGCAGAAGCGGGTGCTCTGCAGGAGGAATATTATAAAGCAGACCTCTGGGCTGCCATGATTCAGGCAAAAGACGATGCGGAAGCTGTTCTGGCGAAGGAGGATGCATCCCACGAAGAAATGAAAGCGGCAGATGCGGCACTGGCCAGTGCGCTGGCGGCGCTCTATGCATCCAATCCGGCGCCAGGCAATCCTGCGGACGATATCGTTGTATATGTCACAATCGCAGAGCAGGGAAGCTTCGCCTCGGGAAAAGAGAATACAGTGATGGGCGATGTGCCGGTTACTGTATCCGACAGAAACAGCGATGGAAGACTCGATGTGGATGAAGTGCTTTATGCGGCTCACGAAAGATATTATGAAGGCGGTGCAGCAGATGGATATGACTGCCAGGGAACCTGGCTGACAAAGCTCTGGGGAAAAGATGCAGGTTCATCGGGACTCTGGATCAATGACGCACCGGGCACCGGACTGTCCGATGCAGTCTGTGACAGTGATTACGTCTCTGTCTTCACCTATAAAGATACAACTGCATGGTCAGATACCTACGTGAAGTATGATAAAAACGTATATACAGTGAATGCGGGAGAAAACGTGGATCTGCAGCTGCTTGGAGCAGGATATGACATGGACTGGAACCTTATCTGGTCACCATGCGCCAATGCACAGATCACACTGATCGGGGAAAACAGAACGCTCGGCACAACAGATGAAAACGGCAGACTGGCAATTTCCTCACTGAAGGAGGGAACTTATAAAATTGCAGTATGCAGTGATGACGGACTGACCGTTCCTGCTGCAGCCACGATTGTGGTGAAGAATCCGTACGTACCGCAGGATCAGGTATTCCTGCGAGTCGCAGATCCGAGCGGGAGAACTTATCTGACGAAGACCAGCTATGACTTTACGGCAGGTGAGACCGCCTACTCAATCCTGGAAAAATCCGGTCTGGAATACAAGTCCAGATATTACGGCATTTACGGCGGATATTATGTATATGAAATTGAAGGGCTGGCGGAATTCGATAAAGGCGCGCAAAGCGGCTGGATGTACCGGGTAAACGGAATCTATCCTGAAATCTCCTGCTCAGAATACAAGCTGCAGGCTGGCGATTATGTGGAATGGCTCTATACATCGGATCTGGGATATGATATCGGTGCTGCAGTCCCATTTGAAACTCAGGTTTCCACTACCGGCGCTTATGGCTCCGCAGTGACCACAGCACCGCTGGCGGTAACGGTCAGCGGAACGGGAGCGACGGCGGCTCTGACAGAGGCTAATGCGGAAGAACTGCTGAAGCAGGCGAAG
>JAEDMR010000142.1 GCA_016302925.1 Bacillota bacterium | reverse complement strand
CCAGTGTTTTCGTATGGAACTTCATGTAGAATTGATTTAAAGTGAGTACATTTTATACTTTTATTCTACCTTTCGGATTACTTAAGATGACCTCCTTTGCTTCGGAACATTTGCCGTTCGGGGCAGCCTTGTGATACTCCGTGGCCTGCTGGAACGCATAACCGATGTTCAGCACATCCGCATCTCCCAGAGCCGGTCCGATGATCTGGGTTCCCACCGGCATGCCTGCCTGGTCAAAACCGCTTGGCACCGACAGTCCCGGCAGCCCGGCAATGTTGACGGATACGGTGAAGATGTCCGACAGGTACATCTTCAGCGGATCGGCCAGGCTCTCACCCAGCTTCGGCGCGGTGGCCGGCGCAGCCGGCAACAGGATCGCGTCGAACTTGCTGAAAATTTTATCGAATTCCTGCTTGATGATGGCTTTCACCTGCAGGGCTTTTTTATAATAGGCATCATAGTAGCCGGAGCTGAGTACGAAGGTTCCCAGCAAAATCCGCTTTTTCGCTTCTCCCCCAAATCCCTGGGATCTGGTTTTGCTGTACATTTCCGTCAGGTCCTCGTAGCCCTCTGCACGGAAACCGTACCGGACGCCGTCGAAGCGAGACAGGTTGGAACTGGCTTCGGCGGCGGCGATGATGTAGTAGGTCGGAATCACATAATCCAGGAACGGCAAGCTGATTTCTTCCACTTCAGCGCCCAGTCCCTTCAGAGTCTTTCCCATATCCAGAATGGCCTGTTTCACATCCGGCTCCAGGCCCTTTTCAATGGCCTCCGTCGGAATACCGATCCGCATGCCGGAAATATCTCCGGTCAGCGCCTCCAGATATCCGGCGGCACATCCGCCTTCCGAATCGGCACATCCGCCTTTCCGGGCGGCGGCCTGCTGCTGCATCTCCTGCGGCAGGGAGGTGCCGTCCATCTCATCATAGCCGCTGATAATATCCATCAGTGCGGCACAGTCCTTCACATCCTTTGCAATGGGTCCGATCTGATCCAGGGAGGATGCGTAGGCGATCAGCCCGTAACGGGAAACCGTTCCGTAGGTCGGTTTGAAACCGGTGACGCCGCAGTAGGCAGCAGGCTGGCGGATACTTCCGCCAGTGTCGGAGCCCAGGGCGCAGACGGCAGCCCTGGCTCCGACGGCGGCGGCGGAGCCGCCGCTGCTGCCGCCCGGCACGCGGCCTGCATCCCACGGGTTCAGGGTCGGTCCGTAAGCGGACGTTTCCGTGGTGGAACCCATGGCGAACTCGTCCATGTTGGTTTTGCCGATGACAACGGCACCGGCAGCTTCCAGTTTTTCCATTACTGTTGCATCATAAAACGGAGCGAAATCACCCAGAATCTTTGACGCACAGCTGGTTTTGATTCCCTTCGTACAGATGTTATCTTTAATGGCGACAGGAACACCTGCCAGAGGAGACGCCAGCAGATCGGAATCCCCGGCAGCAAGGGCAGCATCCACTGCCTGTGCTTTGGCAAGCGCTTCCTCACGGCAAACCGTGATATATGCGTGAAGCTGTGGCTCGGATTCTTCGATGGCTGTAAGCACAGCCTCTGCCGCCTCCACAGAAGTTATTTTTTTCTCTTTGATGGCCTGACCCAGCTGAAGAGCGGTCATTTCACATACTTCTCTGTAATCCATGTCTGCTCTCCTTTCTAATCGATGGTCCGCGGTACCACCGGCATTCCGTCCTCGGTTTCCGGCAGGTTCTTCAGAATATCCGCTTTTTCTGCGGAAGGACGGACTTCGTCTTCCCGCATCACATTGGTAATGGCGAAAATGTGAGACAGGGGTTCTGTCTCCGTGGTGTCCAGGGTGCTGAGAATGTCCATATATTCCACGATGGCTCCCAGCTCCTGCTGCATTTTCTCGGTCTGCGCCTCGTCCAGCTCAATCCTGGAAAGCTCGGCCACGTAACCGACCAGTTCTTTCGTAATCTGCATTGTCTTTTCTCCCTTTTCTGTCTGTTTCTTCACGGCTGATGGGGATTAAGAAATAAAAAAGAAGCCACTTCATCCCCAATATGGGACGAAAGCAAGCTTCCGCGGTACCACCCAATTTAATCGCAGGTCTGTCTGCAATGTCGCAGGCTTCTGCAATTCACTTGTTTTACGGAATAACGCTCCGCACACGTCCGGGTCTAATAGGAATTCTGTTTCCGTTCTTCCGGCTGCTCATGGATGTTTTTCCCCTGACTTCCGCGTACCGCCCTCGCACCTTACGGCAGCTCTCTGTGACCTTTCATCAGGCTACTCTTCCAATCAACGCATTTCACTTTATTTTGCTAAAATATTTTTATGTTGTAGTTATACCACAATTTTTTTCCCAATGCAATGTTTTTTTGTGTTTTTTCACAAGATATTTATGCAACAGAAAAGAGACCTCGCCCGGCAGTCTCTGCCTTACGAAGTCTCTCATTTTCTGCTTTTCTGTTCCCGCCCTAGTTGTTTTCTCTGGTATACGTAATCAGATCCTCTGCGATCTCGTTGGCTGCGATGGATACCGGCTTGTCGATGTCCACGTCCGTCAGGATCGGCTTGCCGTCGATGATGTCTCTGGCTCTCTTGGCAGCCAGAATCACGATGGTGTATCTGCTGTCCGCTTTTTTTCTGATTTCATTAATTGATGGATATAACATTTACGCTTCCTCCTTATATCTGGAAATCAATTCCTCCGCTGTGAAGGTCACACGGGAGTGCTCCGCCGTCACGATGGCCTTCACCCGTGCTACCGCTTCTTCCAGCTGGCCGTTTACGACACAGTAGTCGTATTTGTCGATGTAGGAAAGCTCCTTCAGGGTCTCTCCCAGACGCATCTCAATGGCTTCTGCCGTCTCCGTTCCTCTGCCGGTCAGGCGCTTGCGCAATTCCGACATGGATGGAGGCAGAATAAAGATGAAAACGCCATCCGGATAGTTTTCTTTCACCTTCAGGGCACCCTGCATATCGATTTCCAGGATTACATCGGTGCCTGCAGACAGTTTGTCTATGACCGGCTGCTTCGGTGTGCCGTAGAAATTACCGTACACTTCGGCATACTCCAGAAAGCCGGACGCTTCGATTTTGCGAAGAAATTCGTCCTTCGAAACAAAATAGTAGCTCTCGCCGTCTGTTTCACCCGCCCGCGGATTTCTCGTGGTCATGGAGACCGAAAGCTCCAGGTCGGTTTCCGCAAGGAGCGCCTTGCAGATGGTTCCTTTCCCCGCACCCGACGGACCGGACAGTATAAACAGTTTGCCTGCATGTTTTTCCACTGGATTCATTTTTATCTCCTGCTTCATATATAAAAGAACATTCGCCTGGAATATATATAATATCATATATTTGAGGTTTTTGCAAGAAAAACGTGTTCAAATCTGATTTTCGTATTTATTCGATATTCTGCACCTGCTCGCGGATCTTCTCGATCTCGCTCTTGATGTCCAGCATGTGTCCGGTGATGGTGATGTCGTTGGCCTTGCTGCCGATGGTGTTGGCTTCCCGGTTCATCTCCTGTACCAGGAAATCCAGTTTCTTTCCGTCTGGCTGAGTGCTCCTGGTGATGATGTCCTTCATCTGGATCAGGTGGCTGTTCAGACGGGTGATTTCCTCGTCGATGGCACATTTGTCAGCGAAAATTGCTGCTTCCACCAAAATCCGATCTTCCGGTACCTGCACGCTGCTGCCGATTAGCTCTGTGATCCGGGCACGCAGTTTCTCTGTATATGCCACGGCCACCTGCGGCGCCCGTTCTGCGATCTGGTCCAGAATTCTCTTGATGTTTTCACCCTTGGCGATCAGGTCTTCTGCCAGTTTCTGTCCTTCTGCTGCCCGCATCTCTTCCAGATTGGCCGCCGCTTGCTCTGTCGGAATCAGGATTGCTTTCGTAATCTCTTCTTCGTCTTCCACATCCGGAATCGCCTTCATCACATCCGGAAGGGAAGCCAGAAACTGCAGGGAAATGTCGCCTGACACGTCGAACTGATCCTGCAGCTGTTTCAGATTGTCGAAATACTGCTTGGCAAGCATCTCGTTGAGCTTGATGTTTACGTCGTTTTCCGTGATGTTTTCCACCAGGATAGAAACATCTACCTTACCGCGGCGGAGCTTTTCCTTCACTGCGCTTTTCACCTTGTCTTCTGCAAAGGCATAGCGTCTGGGCATCTTTACCGTAATGTCGGAATAGCGGTGGTTCACCGATTTGATCTCGACGATGATGTTCCGCTTTCCATCTGAATATTCGCCTCTTCCGAAGCCTGTCATACTTTTGATCATACCGTTTTCCTCATTTCTTTTCTTCTTTTTTTGCGTATGATTGCTTGTTACATTTTACATGAAACAGCAGAAAATAGCAAGATGTTCCGCGATTTTCGCCGGCCGCTTGTCCTTCCCGGTGAAATGTGCTATACTACCTGATAGAATATTCAGAAAACTTACCAATACATACATCAGGAGGTCATAAAAAATGGTAAATCAAACAATGCAGCAGCTGGGCAGTTCTCCGTCTGCAATTCGTGAGCTTTTCGCTTACGGTCTGCAGCAGGCGAAGGTCATCGGCCCGGAAAACGTATTTGACTATACACTGGGAAATCCCAGCATCCCCGCACCGGCAGCTGTGAATCAGGCGATCTGTGAGATTTTGAAGGATACCGATTCCATCGCCGTTCACGGTTACTCCATGGCAGGCGGTTTCGACGCAACCCGTCAGTCCATCGCTGACAATCTGAACCGCCGCTTCGGTACATCCATTCAGGCACGCAACCTGTTTATCACCTGTGGCGCTGCACCTGCTCTGATTTCAGCGATCAAAGCGCTGGCAGCAACCCCGGACAGTGAGATCATGGCCGTGGCACCGTATTTTCCTGAGTACAAACCTTTCGTTGAAAAGAATGGTGCGAAGTTCGTGGTCATCCCTGCAGACCGCCAGCAGTTCCAGATTAATCTGGCAGAAGTAGAAGCACACATTACAGCAAACACCCAGGCCATCATCATCAACTCACCGAACAATCCGTCCGGTGTCGTTTATACGGAAGAAACGCTGAAAAAGCTGGGCGAGATCCTCACCAGAAAGGGTGCTGAAGTGGGTCATCCGATCTACATCATTGCCGATGAGCCGTACCGGGAACTGGTTTACGGCGACGTGAAGGTTCCATTCATCCCTACGATTTACGATAACACCATCGTCTGCTATTCCTGGTCCAAGAGTCTGTCCCTGCCGGGTGAA
>JAEDMR010000141.1 GCA_016302925.1 Bacillota bacterium | reverse complement strand
CGAAGGTCTTCGTACCGCAGCAGTTTGAAAACAAGGCAAATCCCATGGTACACAGACACCACACCGGTCTGGAAATCCTGGAGCAGGTGGCAGGTCCCATTGATGGATTTTGCTCCGGTATCGGTACCGGCGGAACCATCACCGGCATCGGCGAAACACTGAAAGCACTGAATCCGCAGATTGAGATCTGGGCAGTGGTACCGGTAAAATGCAGCAATTCTGTCCGGCGGCAGCGTGGGAACCCATCTGCAGATGGGCATCGGCGACGGAGTGATCCCTGGCGTGCTGAACCAGAAGATTTATGATGATATTTTCATCGTGACCGATGAAGTGGCACTGCAGACTGCGAAAGATCTGGCTTCGAAGGAAGGACTTATGTGCGGCATCTCCAGCGGAACCAATGTGGCGGCAGCACTGGCTCTGGCCAGGAAGCTGGGAAAAGGAAAGACGGTGGTGACCGTCCTGCCGGATACCGCGGAGCGTTATTTCTCCACGCCGCTGTTTGAGGGATAGCCTGAATAACCTGAAAAAGAAACGCTTTCACCCTCCGGGGAGGTCACCCCGGAAAAGTGAAAGCGTTTTTTAAAACTCTTTTTTCCAGTCCATGATTCAGTATATATTATGCACCAAAGCCGGTCATAACGGCGATGATCATCAGGATTGCCTGTACGCCGATCAGTGCGAAGAAAACCGGGAATATGAACTTCCACCATTTTTCCAGCTTCACGCCTGCAAGACCTGCCATGATTGCTGCGAAAGCGGTCGGCCAAACGATGTTGGATAAGCCGTCACCGAACTGGTATGCAAGTACAGCAGTATCGCGGGTGAGACCCAGAAGGTCTGCCATCGGTGCCATGATTGGCATGGAAACCGCAGCCTGACCTGAACCGGATGGAATGAAGAAGTTCAGAACGGTCTGCATGATCAGCATTGCGATGCTGGAGAGCCAGTTCGGCAGGTGGGACAGCGGCAGGGACAGTCCGTATACAACGGAGTCAATGATATTGCCTGCCTGCAGTACGATCAGGGTTGCACGGGCAATACCAATCATCATGGCAGAAGTACATGCTTCCTGGAATCCTTTGGCGAAGGAATTGCCGATTTCATCCAGACTTTCCCGCATGATGATTGCAGCGATGATGCCCATGATCAGAAGAACTGCCGAAATCTCTGCAAAGTACCAGCCTTTCACCTTGACGCCTACTACGATGACGATGATGGCAGCCAGCAGGTCAATCAGTACCAGCTTCTGCTTCAGTCCGAATTCCTTCTCCTGACCGTCCACATTTCCGGTAGCCAGGGCACTGAAATCGTCGCCGTAAACCAGGCTCTTGGTCGGGTCAGCCTTGACCTTCAGAGCATAACGCATAGTCAGACCGGCACCTACGATGATCATTGCAATGTGACAGATGATACGGAATCCTGCACCGGACATATAGTCCACTTCAGCAATACCCTGGGCGACGCCTACCGTAAACGGATTCATTACCGCACCGGAGTATCCCATGCCGGCACCCAGAGCAACAACCGCCAGACCTACGACTGCATCGTAGCCGATACCGATAAAGATTGCCGCGAAGATTGGAATAAACGGCACCCATTCTTCAAACATACCCACGGTAGAAGAACCAAGTCCGAATAATGCCATAAAGATAGGGATAATAATGACGCTGCTTTTGCCCTTAAATATTTTCATGAGGACAACGACCAGACCGTCAAAGGCACCGCTCTTAATGATAAAGGATACCGATGCGAAAGCGATAAATACGAAGAATACGATCTCGCCTGCATTGACCATACCGTTGAAGAACGCCTGGAAGAACGTGAACGGTCCGACCGGGGATGCATCGACTTCATGCCAGGTTCCCGGTACTACAACCATCCGGCCGGATTCGTTTTCAACACGGTCGAATTCTCCGGCAGGGATGATCCAGGTCAGAATTGCACAGAGCAATACGATAAAGAATAGAATAATGAAAATGTGAGGAAGATGAAATTTCTTCTTCTCGTCCAGTTTTGGTCCATTACTCATGATAAACCTCCTGTTCTGCTGTTTTCTGATCGCTTTTTCGATTTAACTCGATAAAGCATCGAAGGGATAACCATTCACAATCAGAAAGCAGCTCTGAAATAATGATAGCTGTATTAATAATCATAGAACTGGTAAATGAAGTGGGACAGATCAGAATGGCTGTCTGCCGCAGAGTTTTTTAATCATTTCTTGATAGATTTCCGTGGTCCGCTCCAGATCTGCTTCGCAGATATGCTCGTTGGCCTGATGCGCTGTCATCGGCCCCGGTCCCAGAATAATGCGGTCCCCTTCAAAGAAAGATGCCTCTGTAATGCCGAAGAAAGGCTGACCTTCCTTACCGGTCAGTGCTTCATATTCACAGACCAGACTGCTGTCGTTGCGGAAGGACGGAATGTCATTGATGATTACATATGTACCGTCAAGGCCTTCCAGCGCCTGATCGACGGCTGCCCTGATAAGAGGGTATTCCCGCGGTGAATCACAGATGCGAAAGTCAAGATAAACAGTTGTTTTATCCGGCACTTTGTTGATGGACGTTCCGCCGTCAATAATGCCGATATTCATGGTTGGGTATGGAACACCGAAAAACGGACTTGGTGTCTTTCTCAGTTCCTCTTCGAAATCCATCATCCGGTTCAGAAATCGAACCGCATTTTTATTGGAACTTTTCCCGTCAATCGGTGTGCTGGAATGGGTCGTGACCCCTGTAAAGGTGAAGATATATTCCAGCAGTCCCTTGGAACCGGTCATCGGAATCAGATCGGTCGGTTCTGCCACCAGAACATGGGGCGGAAACGCAGTTTCTGTCTCTACGAGATCCTTGATACCCTGAAAGAGAATTTCTTCATCATAGGTGCAGTAAACTGCCAGCCCTTTCGAAAGGGTGGATAAATCTGTTTCGGCAATGGCCGCCATGAAAGCAGCAATGCCGCCTTTCATATCGCAGGCACCCAGGCCGTATAAATTTCCATCTGCCTCCGTTAATGTGAACGGATCGGTTGTCCAGCCGTCGGTGATGTCCACCGTATCTGTATGACCGAGGAAACCGATGGCAGGCTCTTCTCCATATCTGGCAATCAGGATTTCTTTTCCCGTGTCGTTGTTCTTTCTGCGCTCTACAGTGAGACCCAGCGGTGCGAAAAAGTTTTCGATGTAATCCATGACAGAAGTATTATCTCTGTCTGCGATGGTATTGATAGCAACCAGGTCTTTTAAGATTTCTTTTGCAGTCATCTGGCGCTCTCCTTTCTATACTTTGACGATATATAATTGTATAATACGAGATTTTATTTTTCAATACATTTTACAGATTTTTAAAATAATTATTCCTCGAAAACTGACACATATTTCTGTGGAAAACGACTATCGGATTCTCCTTCTGTATTGTAGAATAAGATAAATCAGCAAACGGGAGGAAAACGAATGAAAATCGTAATGATACACGGACAGAACCATGAAGGAAGTACCTGCATGGCGGCAAGAGAACTGGCAGCGAAGGTCGGCGGAGAGACAGAGGAGTTTTTCCTACCGCGGGATTTCGATGCACACTGCATGGGGTGCTTTGCCTGCTTTCAGACAGATCTGACACATTGCCCGCACTATCAGAAACTGGAACCACTGATGAACGCCATGTTGGGAGCAGATCTGATTGTGCTGGACAGTCCCGTTTACGTATATCATGCCACGGGACAGATGATGAGTTTCCTGGATCATTTCGGAACATGGTGGATGGTTCACAGGCCGATGCCGGAAATGAGCCGGAAACAGGCTGTAGCGATCAGTACTGCAGCCGGCGGCGGGATGAAAAGCACCACGAAGGATATGGCAGACAGCCTGGAAATGTGGGGGATTCATAAGGTATATCGGCTGGGCATCGGTGTGCAGGCGACCAGACCCGATGAAATTCCAGAAAGGATTCTGCAGAAGATTCACAAAAAAACAGATGCACTTGCGCACAGAATCCGGGAAAAGGCGGATACCTGCGGCTGCAACCTGCGTGCACGCAAGTGGTTCAGCCTCATGCGGTTTGCACACCGGCATTTACCGCCGGCAGAACCGGATTATGGCTACTGGGAAGAAAAAGGATGGCATGGAGGAAACAGACCATGGAAGAAAAAATAATCATTCGCGGACTTCGACAGAATAACCTGAAAAACATTTCACTGGATGTGCCGAAAGGAAAGATCGTGGTGGTCACCGGTGTTTCCGGTTCCGGCACGAGCTCACTGATCCGGGATGTTTTCGCCCGGCAGTACGCGGATCGGGTGATTCTGGTGGATCAGTCTCCGGTGACTGCAACCGGACGTTCCACTCCGGCCACATTCCTGGGATTCTTCGATGAAATCCGAAAGGTCATGGCGGCAGAGACCGGGGCGGAAGCTTCCCTGTTTTCTTTTAACAGCAAGGGAGGATGTCTGGTCTGCGGTGGCAGGGGATCCATCGTCACCGAGCTGGTGTTCATGGATCCGGTGACCACCACCTGTGAAGCCTGCGAGGGCAGAAGGTACAGTCAGGAGGCGCTGTCTTACCGTTATCACGGGAAAAACATTGTGGAAATACTGGACATGTCTGCTGCCGAAGCCCGGGAATTTTTCCGGGAGCACCGCAAAATCCGCAAAGCCCTGGATGCTATGATTGAAGTCGGACTGCCGTATCTTTCTCTGGGGCAGCCTCTGTCCACGCTCTCCGGCGGCGAGCGGCAGCGGGTGAAACTGGCCAAATATCTGGATAAAAAGGGAAACATCTATGTGCTGGACGAGCCGACCACCGGTCTTCACGCATCCGATGTGGAGACGCTGATGGCATTGTTTGACAGACTTGTCTCCCGCGGTAATACGGTCATCGTCATTGAACATAACCTGGATGTGATGAAGCAGGCAGACTATCTGATCGACGTAGGTCCCGACGGCGGCAGCGCCGGCGGGGAGATTGTCTTCACCGGCACGCCGTCAGAAATGGCAACAACCGGCCGGACGATTACAGCGGAATACCTTCGGAGAACTCTGTAGAAATTCATTACGATTTTCAAGGGCATTGCAGCGGAAGTGAGAGAATTCACTTCATTTGCATGCCTTTTTTGTTGCTTATTTGAGATATAGTTGTTATGATGTAACCATGGAGGTCATCTTAAGTAACCCGAAAGGTAGAATAACAGTATAAAATGTGTTAAAATGTACTTACT
>JAEDMR010000140.1 GCA_016302925.1 Bacillota bacterium | reverse complement strand
TACCGACGTGTTTGGAAACCGTTACCGACGGATTTTGCGAAGCGATGAGGGGGAATTGTGATATGGAAAAGAAGAAAAAGATTTACAGAACTGCTGCAGATCTGTTCTTTCTGGTCATTGCCTGCAGCGTGGGCGCTTTCTCCACCACTGCGGTGATGATTCCAAACGGGCTGACCAGCGGCGGACTGACCGGTATCGTGCGTATCCTGCAGAACTTCGTGGATATTGATTTTTCGATTCTGTATTATGCGCTGGCCATCGTTATCTGGTTTGTAGTCATCGCCCTGCTGGGCATGCGGGAAGCGAGAAAGGTTCTGGTGGTTACGCTTCTGTATCCTGCCATTCTGGTCGTTTTCGAGCAGTTGAATTTCCAGCTGCTGGAGGAAAAGGATGTGATTCTGGCTGCCATCTTCTGCGGCGTGTTTGCGGGGGTGTGCAACGGACTGGTGTTCTGGAGGGGATACTCTTTCTGCGGCACCGAGTCGGTAGCGAAAATTATCAAAAAGAAACTACTTCCTCATGTGGATATCAGCCGGATCCTGCTGGTTCTTGACAGCGTGATTATCGTGCTTTCGGCCTTTATTTTTGGAAGGAATATTGCCCTTTATGCTCTGGTGACCCAGTTCATCGGATCGAAAATGGTGGACTTCATCATGTACGGTTTCGAGACGAAGATCGTCCAGATGCAGATCATCACATCCCGGAGCGAAGATGTAGCGAAATATATCATGTCGGAAATCCACCGCGGGGTTTCCAGTTACGATATCGTCGGGGAATACACCGGACAGCACAGAAAACAACTGATCGTTCTCTGTTCACCGCGGGAAAGCATGGTCATCAAGAAATATCTCATCGATGTGGATCCGTCTGCATTTGTAACGGTAATGCAGGTGAACACGGTCTGGGGGGAAGGCAGAGGCTTTACCGACATGGAAGAAGAAAAATAAAAAACGGAATATCTGATACGGAAAAGGCGGCATTGCCCGCCTTTTCGATTTTACATACATTTAACTTTTCTTTCCCGATACTTCACGTTAGAATAGAATTGTAAAAGATGAATAAGGAGAAAGAAAAGAAATGGATTTTTTTGGTGTATTACAGCTGGTGGGAGGCTTGTGTCTGTTCCTGTTCGGCATGGAGACCATGGGAGATGGTCTGAAACGGGCATCCGGAAGTAAATTGGAAGAAATACTCGGTAAACTGACATCCAGCGTGCCCAAGGGTGTGCTGCTTGGGGCAGTTGTGACGGCAGTCATTCAAAGCTCCTCCGCAACCACGGTCATGCTGGTCGGTTTCGTAAACTCCGGCCTCATGCAGCTCCGACAGGCGATTCCGGTGATCATGGGTGCCAATATCGGTACCACCGCCACCGCATGGCTGCTCAGTTTGTCCGGACTGGAAGGCGACAGCTTCTTCGTACAGATGCTGAAACCCATGTCCTTTTCACCGATTCTGGCTGCCATCGCCATCGTCTTCATGATGTTTCTGAAGAGCGAAAAGAAATATAACATCGGCATGGTGCTCATCGGATTCGCCGTCCTCATGTACGGCATGGATATCATGAGTTCTGCGGTTAAGCCTCTGGCCGATGTGCCGGAATTTGTAAGCATTCTGACCATGTTCAGCAATCCTGTTCTGGGTGTGGCGGCCGGTGCGGTTTTCACGGCAGCCATTCAGAGCTCGTCTGCTTCTGTGGGTATTCTGCAGGCACTGTGCAGGACCGGTGCGGTGACCTATGGGACAACCATTCCGATTATCATGGGTCAGAACATCGGAACCTGCATCACAGCCATCCTGTCTTCCATTGGCGCGAACAAAGGCGCCAAACGTGTTGCTGCAGTGCATCTGTCCTTCAATCTGATCGGTACGGTACTGTTTCTGGTGGCATTTTACGCTGCCAATGCGATGCTGGATTTCGGGTTTCTCCATTCTGTCGTCAATCCGGCGGATGTGGCAGTAATCCACAGCCTGTTTAACGTGGCATCGACACTTGTGCTGCTGCCGTTTACCAGAGGTCTGGAGAAACTGGCAAATCTGGTGGTAAAGGATGCACCGGAGGAAAAGAAACGGGATACGACCCTGAACCTTCTGGACGACCGTTTTCTCGAAAATCCGGGATTTGCGGCAGCGCAGTGCAGGACCGTCGCAGTTAAGATGGCCAATCTGACCCGGGACTGCATTTTCGCCGCCATGAAGCTGATGACGGTGTTTGACCGGGATCAGTGTGATTACGTTTACCTGTTGGAAGAAAAAGTAGACCGATATGAAGACGCAATGGGTGCCTATATCGTTCGGCTGTCCAGACTGGATCTCAGTGAAAAAGACAATAAGATGCTTTCAGCAATCCTGCATAATATCGGGGATCTGGAGCGGATTACGGACCATGCACGAAATATCGCGGAAACCGCAGAAGAACTTCACAGAAAAAACCTAGCTTTCACGCCAGGTGCCCAGGCGGAGGTGAAGGTATTCATGGATGCGGTAAAGGAGATCGTCAATCTTGCCGTGGATTCCTTCGAAGAAAATGATCTGCAGAAGGCAGGTGAGGTGGAACCGCTGGAGGATGTGATCGACATCATCCACGCAGAAGTGAAGAACCGCCACGTTCGCCGCCTGCAGGAAGGCATCTGCACCATCGAGCAGGGCTTCATCCTTTCGGATCTGGGGACAAACCTGGAACGTGTGGCTGACCATTGCTCCAATCTGGCAGTCTGCGTCATCGAGCAGGAGAAGGGCGAGTTCGACATGCATCATTTCCTGGACGACATGAAAAAATACGATACAGACGGCTTCGAAGAGAAGATGAGAAAATACGATGCAAAATACAAACTCCCGGCATAACCGATGTGCCGGGGGCTCTTTTTTGCAGTGAATCTGTTTCCTTCCACAGATTGATTCCATTGACGCTGCATGGTATAATTAACTTATTCAGGTGATGAAACTGACAAATCAGCAGGGGGATTGAAATTGTGGAAAATATATTGGATAATTTATCGGTAGCAATGCCGTTTTTCGTGATTTCATGGGTCGTGCTTATCGGAAGCACCTTGTGGAAACCGCAAAAGTTCAGAAACAGCATATTTCTTATGAATGCGTTGTTTTTTACCGTGTTTTTCATCGCTGCACTGGCGGGAGAGCACATGGGAACCGTGTTGCTGATTGCGTTTCTGCTTGCATTTCTCGCACTTCTTCTGGTACCGATGATGTTAATCATAAATGGTATCGTGATGATGAAGAAAGAAGTGAAATCATTGGGAAATCTTTTGTCTCTGCTTTTAGGTCTTGTGATTGGTGCCGGCGAGATTGCATATTTCGTAGGATTCGCATTGGAAATCCGTTCTGTCAATCCGGAGTATACGGTGGCGAAGCTGATTGCAATGTTTATTGGATCGTCCGTTCTGTATATCAGCTTTTGGATTCTTGCGTTCGTACTGTATATGATTTTCATACAGTATATGCCGCATATCAGAGAATTTGATTATCTTATCATTCACGGTGCAGGCCTGCTCAGAGGCGATAAGGTGTCAAAGCTGCTGGCAAACCGGATTGATAAAGCCATCAAGGTATATAGCAAGAGCAAACGCAAGCCGGTCATCATTCCAAGCGGCGGACAGGGTGGAGATGAGACCGTTTCGGAAGCGGAGGCGATGAAACAATATCTACTGGAGCATGGTATTCCGGAAGAACACATTATACTTGAAGATCAGTCAAAAAATACAATGGAAAATCTCCAGAATTCGAGAGACATCATTTTTTCGAAAGAGGGAAAACATCGAGTCGCCCTTGTCACGAGCAATTATCATGTTTACAGATGCCTGCTCTATGCGAAGTCATTGAAAATGAAATGTACAGGCATCGGAGCACCGGTTGCCTGGTATTACTGGCCAAGTGCGGTGATCCGTGAATTTGTTGCGGTATTTACGACGAAAAAATTTCTGATCTTCACGATCATCGGATATATTTTCGTCGTGCTTCTTCCGGCATTTGGGTATGCGAAGATGATCTAGCGAGGAAATGAATGACCAGAAAATCGGAGGGAACCAATGAGACTGAAAAACATTTTGATTGTCGTAAATGATATCGAAAAATCGAGGAAATATTATCATGACCTGTTCGGTCTGGAAATGATTGTGGACAATGACGGAAATATGATTCTGACGGAAGGCCTGGTCCTTCAGGAGGAGAAGTACTGGAAGAAATTTCTGGGAAAAGAGATCATTGGAAAGAACAATTCCTGCGAACTGTATTTCGAAGAAAGTGATATAGAAGCCTTTATTCAGAAACTGGAAAGGCTGTATCCGGAGACGGAATATGTGAACACGCTGATGACGCACAGCTGGGGACAGAGAGTCATCCGGTTCTATGATCCGGACGGGAATCTGATTGAAGTGGGAACGCCGGTATAGGTGCGGAACAGGGGGAATCTATGGAATTTATCAATCAGGCAAACAACAGAGAACTGACGGAGTTTGTCTCCGCAGCCATGGATCTGGGTGAGCAGCTTCTGATCAGCGGCGGGGAGGTGTCCCGGGTGGAGGATACCATCCGGCGTCTGTGCATCGCGTATGGAGCGGAAAATGTCGATGTGTTTACAATTACATCCTGTGTCATTGTGACTGCGGATTTCGGGGAGAAGGGATCTATCTCCCAGACCAGGCGCGTTTCCGGAACGAAGTTCAATCTCTCGGCGCTGGAGGCTCTGAACGACCTTTCGCGGCGGGCCTGCAGCAGCAGGATGGCACCGTCCGCTTTAAGGGAGGAACTGAACCGGATTGCGCGGCTTCCGAAATATACATACGGACAGACCTGCGGTATCTGGGCACTGATCGCTTCCAGCTTTTCGTTGTTCTTCGGCGGAAATGGTTTTGATGCTGTCTTTGCCGGGGGAATCGGTGCAATCCTGTTTATCGTGCAGAGCGTTTTCACTCGTATGGAAATCAACGGTTATCTGGCCACGGTGTTGTGCAGCCTTCTGGGAGGGTTTCTGTCCAACCTGGTGCTGGCGGCCTGCAATCTGCCGCTGAATCCGGCCATGATCAACATCGGCATTATCATGCTGCTGATTCCGGGAATCGCACTGACCAATGCCATACGCGACGTGTTCAGCGGTGATACCATCTCCGGTCTGCTCCGCTTCAGCGAGGCGCTGGTTCTCAGCGTGACCATCGCGTGGGGATTTGCGGCCCTGGCATCTCCCAATTCGCTGACCGCTGTCATCATTCCGTGGCTGCAGCTGGCGGCGGGGATTGTCGGATCTCTGGGCTTTAGCCTGATGTTCAATGTGCGGGGAAGGAGGCTCTTCTGGTGTTCTCTGGGAGGCGGTGTGGCCTGGGGT
>JAEDMR010000139.1 GCA_016302925.1 Bacillota bacterium | reverse complement strand
GGAGCAGGTTTCCGGCCCACCGGAGGTACTGGGTGACCATGGAGTCGTTGAGGCCCAGTTTTTCCCGGGCGGCGTCCTTTTCCAGCTCACTCATGTGCTCCACCCCGTCGCCGTACCAGGCTTTCAGCGGATCGCCGGGGCAGAGCCGGGCCAGCACGAAGACCACCATGGAAAGGAGCACGAGAACTGCAATCATCTGCAGCAGCTTACCGGCGGCATATTTGATTTTCAGGGAGTTGCTATGGTTCATAAATCTGGTTCCTTATTACTTTAGAAGTCGATGGGGCCGCCCGCGCCGCCCGCCGCCCTCGGGCGGAGGGCAGTGCGGAGAGCGGTGCGGGCAGCGGGCGGATGACGCTAAGCCACTCTGCACACTCGATTTGCAAATGGTTCTACACATTCGGTCGATTTCGGACGCATGTGGCGAAGTTTTTTCGGATTGTTCTCCACATTTGCTGCGTCCGCATGATTTGTGGCGAACAAATTACGAAAAATGAGTGGATATTCTTTTTAATTCTGCTGAAAACGCGAATTTCCTGATAAAATCTTCGACACATTCCTGTCTCAAAAGAGCAATGTGGAGAATTTTATTCAAAATCTTCGCCACAAAGTGGCTTAAACTGTCCGATGTGGAGAACTACGCCTGCTTCACTTTCTTCTGCCTCGTTCGGAATGGTTCCGGCACAGTTGACTGACCGGCCGCACTATTTCAATTCGTCCTTCACCTGCCAAAGAGACAGATTCTGCTCTCTGGCAATGCGAGCCAAGTCTTCGAATTCTGCTTTTTCTTTTTCACAGCCGTATCCGCTGCAGTGCTTTACCTGCACCGGTCCCCAGGGGGTCTGCCGCGTCACGGTTTCCCGCTGCAGTACCGCTCGCTCCCAGCTGCGGCAGCGTACACCGATGGTAGTGGTATAGCGGAAAAGGAGCTCTGTCATTTCCTCTTTATCCGATGGCCGGATCAGGGCGGTCAGAATTACCGCCGGCCGGGACTTCTTCATGGTGATGGACTGGGTGTACACATCCAGTGCGCCTGCCTCCAGCAGGCGCTCCATGGCGAATCCAATCTCCTCTCCGGTCATATCATCCAGATTGCAGGCCAGCTCCAGGATCCCGGTCGGGGTATCGTTCACATTTTCCTTTCCGGTCGGGCAATTGGTCAGGTTCACATTTTCCTTTCCGGTCGGGCCGTTGGCTTCCACGTCTTCCTTTCCGGTCGCTCCGGCCTCTTCACCAAGCATCACCCGGACACAGTTGGCTACATCGCCGAAGTCTCTGGTGCCCATGCCGTAGCCCACCTTTTCGATGGCCATGACCGGCATCGGTCCGAAGCTATCGCCGAAATGTTTCATCAGGGCCGCTCCGGTCGGGGTACAGAGCTCGCCCCGGATCTGGCCGCTGTAAACCGGCAGCCCGGACAAAATCAGGGCAGTGGCCGGTGCGGGCACCGGCAGAATGCCGTGGTCACATTTTACCGTACCGCTGCCCACATGAATCGGGGAAACTGCGATGCGATCGGCACCGATCATGGACAGGAGCAGGCAGTTTCCCACCACATCGGCCACGGCGTCCAGACTGCCCACTTCATGGAAGTGGATATGCTCCATCGTTTCGCCATGGACCGTGGACTCTGCGCGGGCAATCAGATCGTACACTGCCAGGGCATCCTCCTTCACTTTCTGTGGAACGTCCAGTCCTTCAATGATGCCGCGGATGTCCGCCAGACCATGATGGGCATGGTGATGGTCGTGATCATGATGGTGGGCATGGTCGTGGTCATGATGGTCGTGATGGTCATGACCTTCTTCTTCCCCGTTTACCAGCACATGGACATGGGTTCCGGTAATGCCGCATTTCACGGCCTTTTCAGCAGAAATCTCCACACCGGGAATTCCAAGGCTGCGGAATGTCTCGAAAAATGTTTCCTGTTTCTCCGCCGGAAGCAGTTCCAGCAGCGCCGACATCAGCATGTCGCCGGCAACTCCCATATTACATTCGATATATAACGTCTTCATTCTTTGTCTTGTCCTCCCTGTTACTCTCCCAGATTGTGGATCAGGCTGGCCTGATAGCCTGCACCGAATCCGTTGTCGATATTTACTACGCTGACGCCGCTGGCGCAGGAATTCAGCATGGATAACAGTGCCGTCACGCCGCCCAGGGCCGTTCCGTAGCCCACACTGGTAGGCACGGCGATGACCGGACAGTCAGCCAGCCCGCCGATGACGCTGGCCAGGGCTCCTTCCATTCCGGCGATAGCGATGATGACCCGGGCGTTCATGATCAGATCCGTATGGGCCAGCAGCCGGTGAAGCCCGGCTACGCCCACGTCATAAAGCCGTTTCACATTGTTTCCCAGGATCTCCGCCGTCAGGGCAGCTTCTTCCGCCACCGGAATATCGCTGGTTCCGCCGGTGGCCACCAGGATATATCCGTCACGCCGCGGCTTCTGCATCTCACCCACCAGACCGATGCGGCCGGTTTCATAATAAGTGAATGGCAGCCCGCTGGCCGACAGTCTGTCTGCCGCCTCTGTCTTCATTCGGGTAATCAGGATGGACTTCTGCCCCCGCTCATATAAGGTTCGGGCGATGGTTTCAATCTGCTCCGGCGTTTTCGAAGCACCATATATAATTTCGGAAGCGCCCTGCCGCAGTCCCCGGTGATGATCCAGCGATGCGATGCCGATTTCCTCGAACGGCGCGGTTTTCAGCTTCAGCATGGCCTCATCCACCGACGTTTCGCCGGATGCGACACGCTGCAGCATTTCTTTGATTTCGTATTTTTCCATCTATCTTCCCTCCAGATCAATCAAAACGTATGCAAAGGATGGTTTCAGGGCATCCAGAATTTTCTCTTTTTCTGTGACGGCACGTGTCATCTGATCCGCCGGAAGCTGAATCCGGGCTGCATCGTGGTACAGCCGCACACGAAAATCAGAAAAACCCATATCCGTCAGCGCCTTCTCGGCGCCTTCCACACGCACCAGGTCCTCCGCTGTAATTGCCCTTCCGGTTGGCACCCGGGTGGCCAGGCAGGCATAGGACGGCTTGCTCCAGGTGAACAGGTTCGCCTCCTGAGACAGACGGCGGATTTCCACTTTCGTCAGCCCGCAGATCCGCAGCGGCGACTGGACTTCCATCTCCCGCAGAGCCCGCATGCCGGGGCGGTCGCCCTCTTCATCGGACGCATTGGTCCCGTCCAGAATCAGATGATATCCGTCTTGGGCTGCCGCATCCAGAATCTTTCCGAAGACCTTCTGTTTGCAGTGATAACACCGGTCCGGCGGATTGGCGGTTACCACCGGATCTGCCAGCACATCTGCCTGCAGCACTTTTAAAATACCGCTGCAGCCGAACCGTTCTTCCAGTTCTTCTGCCAGCTGACAGGCGTCCTCCAGCTCGAATTCCGGCTGAAACTGGCTCTTCACGAAATAGGCCCGTACATCGGCACCGCATGCCAGTGCGGCATATAACAGATACGCAGAGTCCACACCGCCGGAAAAAGCGATGGCTGCTTTCGGATTGTCATGAAAAAATTCCTGCAAGTTCATTTTCTTTCCTCTTTTCTTCCCGTATGTTTTCTTACCACATGCTATGCAAGTATCAGACCAATGGTCGCATCCGGTCTCGGGCCGACCGCCAAGCCAAGTTTCGGGCCGATCTCCCGGCCATGAGTCGCTCTTTGCCGGTGCCGGCCGGCGGTCGGGCGCGGCCAGGTTTCCTGATTCAGGCGCGGCCGCTTCGGCAGCGCAGCTGCCGCATACAATCAAAAAGCCACGAAGGGTGCGGGCGGGCTTCTGCCCGCGCGCTGCCTTCGTGGCAACATTTCGGTTCAAAACATTTCGTCAGGACACTTCGCGAACCCTTTCTTCTGAAAGGCGCATGTCTCTTCTGAGACTGCGGCACAACCTCCGTCCTTTGCTAAAATCATGATAATGGATTTGGGGAAGAAAAGCAAGCAGTTTTTCTGCAACGACCGTTGCCTCCTTGCAACAGACCACCGCTGCCCGATGTTGTCCGCTGCCCGCTGCACGCCGCCTTCCAGCACCCTACTCCAGATTCAGCTTCCGTCGCAGGATCTGCTCGCTGACCACATGGAAAATGGCGATCTGCACGGCCTCCACCAGAATGAGAATCCACATTCCCACCTGAATGGCATTCAGCGGTGAGTCATTCACCATACCTTCCAGAATGCCTTCCAACCAGTCGGAGAACGCCGACGAGAAGGACAGGTTACCCAGAATGGACATGAGGATCAGAAATACCACACCGATGCCAATCCACGCACCGACACTGAGGGCGATCCGGTGCTTCTGAGCCAGCTGGCCGATGGAAAGGGCCGCATAGGCTTTGTAGATCATCGCTGCAATCCAGCACACACCCAGCAGCAGAGCTTCCAGCATGATGGCGATATAAGCCGGGTATTTCCCCAGTGTCCGCAGCAGCTCAGACATAAACTCCCCGAAGTATTCAATGCCCCCATCGAAGGCCATCAGAATCAGAACAGACAGGGTGGCAGCCAGAATGCTGATCAGAGAAACCGCCGCAGCCACAACCCCTTTTGCCGTAATCAGCTGCCACGTTTTCACCGGAAGCGTATGCATCAGGTAGCCTTCGTCCCTTAAAAGCCCCTTATAAAACCGCATCAGGATGATCAGCACGGTCACCACGATGATTGCCACAAACAGGCTGCCGTATAAAAAAGACGTGATGGCCGAAGCAATCTCTGTCAGATGTCCAAACCCCTCCATATCGTTCTGGCGGAATGCGATCAGATCAAACAGCCCCGCAAACAGGGCCATGGACAGCAGCGCCGCCCAGCCGATCCCCATGATTTTCAGAATCGAACGAAATTCATATTTGATCAGTTTACCGGTCATTGGTTTCGCCCCCCTTTTCCTCTTCTTTTTCTTCCTCTTTTTTCTCCTCTTTCGATCCCCGCTTCTCAAAATCTTTTCGCCCGGCGTTGTATACAGTCTTTTCCCGTGCTTCCCGCTCCGGGTCTCTGTACCCCTGATATGCCGTCATGCGGAAGTAGTCGCGAAAGACTTCGTCTACGGATTTGCCTTCCCGCTCTTTCATTTCATCCACGCCTTCATGGCAGAGGATCTTCCCCTCACGGATAAAGATCACTTCATCCAGAATCCGCTCGATGTCGGAGATCAGATGGGTGGAAATGATCACTGTCCCATCTTCGTTATAGTTATTGATGATGGTGCCCAGAATGTATTCTCTTGCCGCCGGGTCCACGCCGGCGATGGGTTCATCCAGCAGGTAGAGCTGTGCCTGGCGGCTCATGACCAGAATCAGCTGCACCTTTTCCTTGGTGCCCTTGGACAT
>JAEDMR010000138.1 GCA_016302925.1 Bacillota bacterium | reverse complement strand
GAAAACATATGCAAAAAACGAGAAATGCACGAAAAAGGCAACCTGCAGACGGATTTTGCGAAAACAGGTTGATTTTCATGTAGAAAGAAGGGGAATGGTAAAAAATGTATCAACCTAAAAAAATAGAACCACGTTTTGCGGTTGATTTTTGGTCGTACAGGGAAAAAGGAGCTGTTGCTCCGGTTGACCTGACTGGTCAACTGTGCAACAGCCCCTGCTTTCCTTTCCGTATTCATTTTCCCCGCATCCGGCGAACCAGACGGCGCGCAAGCTGCCGAAGCCGGTACAGAATCCGGTTCCGGACACGGAAGGCTGCCAGCTGCCAGGCCGGCCGCTCCACGCCCAGAGCAAACCGCTCCACGGCCAGGGCTACGCCTTCTTCTTCATTGGATGGTGCCACATAGTCTGCCATGGCACGTACTTCCGGTTCCCCGTTCCCCATGGCAACGCCAAGACCGACCTCTGCCAGCATGGCCATATCATTGGGACTGTCTCCACAGGCCATGGCTGATGAGAGGTCCGTATGCAGGATCTCACACAGCGCTGCCAGGCCCGAGGCCTTGCTGGTGGTGGCTCCGCCGATCTCCAGATTATGCGGTACCGATGATGTCATCGTAATATCGGGGATCTGCCCCAGAATCTCTTTCATTGCGTCTTTATCCTCGAAATGTTCGAAGTGTATATTGATATTCTCGATCGCCGATATATGTTCTTCCAGAAAGTCATAAATTTCATCCACAGGCTGCCGGGTACGCAAAATATAGCTGCGGCTCATGTAGGTCGAGCCATGATCCCGGATTTCTTCGAAAACGGGACGGCCGAGATACGCCTTTCCTCCCGTAAAGACCTCCACCGGAAAACGGCTGTTTTCCCGCAGCAGCTTCGCCACCCGTTTCAGCGGCGCAGGATCGATGCAGTTTTCGTAAATCACCTCTCCGCGCCGCAGGTCCGTGATCATGGCACCGTTGGAAGTCACCACATATTCCAGTCCCTGTATGCGAAAAATATCCTTCGGAAGAGAGCACCAGGCACGACCCGTGGCGATGACCACATGGGTCCCCTTCTTCACCGCCGTTTCCAGAACCCGACGTGTCCGCGGCGTGATATGTCCTCTCACCAGGGTGGTGCCGTCCAGATCCAGCGCAATCAGGCTGATTTTTTCAGGTACCGGACGTTTCATCATAGTCTGCCCTCCCCTGCCTTATCCTGACCCGATTCGAGACAGGCCAGAAACTCCTGGTTATAGATGCGGATCTGCTTCATGGTGGCATGCCCGTCATGGCCCGGATAAACCGTATACTCGTTGCTCCACCGATTGATGACCTGGCGGCAGCTTCGGATCATGTCCGCAGGACTTCCGTCTTCCAGATCCGTACGTCCCAGATCTGTGTCGAAAATGGTATCCCCGCTGAACACCACATGACTCTTTTCCGACAGAATGCAGATGGAACCCGCAGTGTGTCCCGGCGTGTGCAGGATCTGCAGTTCTTCTCCGGACAGGTCCAGCCTGTCCCCGTCTTCCAGCAGCCGGTCAACTCTTCCTTTATATATGGCCGCATCGACTGCATGCATCATCACCGGGCAGTCCAGTGCATCCGCAACCCGTGCTGCCGCACCCACATGGTCATAGTGATGATGCGTCAGAAGGATGCCCATGGGATGCAGCCCTTCCTTCTGTACATATTCGATAAACTTCTGCGGTTCGTAGCCCGGATCGATGATATAGCAGTCCGCACCGTCCCTGGTCCGGATCACATATCCGTTGCTTTCCAGGGTTCCGCCGATAAAACGCTTTATTTTCAAAATCTCTCCTCCTGACAGTTTCTGCTTGTTTCAGTATAGCACAGCGCGGGGTGTTCTGTACAGTGTCTATGAATTTCTCTTGCAAAATATGCTAAATATGTTACAATAGTTTGTTAGTACAGAGATGAAGAGGTGTCAATATGAAAATTGCCATTGTGGGTGCCGGAAAGCTGGGAATCAAAGTTGCAAATGCCCTGCTGGGCGGCGACCATTCCATAACCATCATCGATAAGAACGAGGACGTTCTGAACAAGGTTTCACAGCAGCTGGACGTGCTGACAGTCTGCGGAAATGCCAAGCAGATCAGCCTGCTGAAGGAGCATGAGATCGGAACCTTCGACTTTCTGCTGGCCGTAACCGGCAGCGATGAGAAAAACATCGTGATTGCAAGTTTTGCGAAGAAACTGGGATGCAGTAAAGTCATCGCCCGCGTTCGCGACCCGGAACACATGAACCAGCTGGATTTCATCAAGGAAACCATGAGCATCGACCACATCGTCAACCCGGACATGGCCATCACCAATGAAATCTACAAGTATCTGGTTGAAAAATACACCCTGACCGGCGGCGTTTTCTCCACCGGAAAAGTGGCCCTGATTCAGTTCGGCGTCAAACGGTATAAGGGTCTGGCCGGTCTGTCCATGATCGAGGTGAAAAACGTGCTTCCGAACATGCTGGTGGTGGCAATTTCCCGCAATGGAAAGATCATCATTCCACACGGCAACACCGTGATCGAACCGACAGACACCCTGTACCTGATTGGAGAGAAATCCCAGATCATGGAGCTTCATAAAAAAGTCCATGAAAAGGGAAAATATACAAACCTGCAGAAGGTCATGATCGTCGGCGGCGGGAAAACCGGATTTTATCTGGCTGCCAAGCTGGCGGAATTCGGTATCTCCGTGAAGGTCGTGGAGATCAACAAAGAACGCTGCTACTATCTGTCCACCCATCTGGATAATGTCATGGTGCTCCACGGCGATGCCACCGACATGTCCCTGCTGGAAGAAGAAAATCTGGACGAGATGGATGCCTTCGTCACCGCCACCGGCTTCGACGAGGAAAACCTGCTGCTGGCCCTGAACGCCAAGCAGCGGGGCATTGAGGATGTCATCTCCAAGATCAGCCGGGAAGGTTACCGGGATCTCATTGAAAAGATGGGTATCGATATGGCACTGAATCCACTGAACATCACAGCCAGCACCATACTGCGCTATATCCAGGGCAAGAAGCGTGTCATCTCCTCCCTGCTGATTCAGGGTCAGGCGGAGATCATGGAGATCATTGCGGTCAACGACATGAAGCTGGTAAACATTCCGCTGAAAGAACTGGATCTGCCGGAAGGCGTACTGATTGCAGGCATTCACCGCGGGCAGAAGGTCATCATCCCGGACGGCGAAACGAAAATTCTGGAAGACGACAAGGTCATCATTTTCTGCCTGCTTTCGGATATCGCAGAGCTTGAGAAACTGTTCCGCAAAAAGCGGCATTTCATATAACTTTGGATGTAAGGAAGGATTTTCTATGAGCAACAGAGTGCGGGATTTATTCCGGATTCAGGGCTATATTCTGCTGGTTCTGGCAGCATCCCTGACGATTCCCTGCATTATGGCATTTTACACCGGTGAGCAGGAAGCCGCATCCGGTTTCAGCCTGACGCTCCTGTTCTGCATTGCAGCAGGAGCCATCATCGTGAAGTTTGTAAGCCCTTCTCCGGCCAGAATCAAGGCCAGAGACGGGTTTCTTGTTGTTTCGACAAGCTGGCTGGTTGCCTCTGTAGTCGGTGCGATGCCATTCGTGATTTCCGGTGCCATTCCGTCTCCGGTGGATGCTTTTTTTGAATCCTGCTCCGGCTTCACAACCACCGGTGCATCGATTCTGTCGGATATCGAGTCCCTGCCGAAGTCTATTCTCTTCTGGCGTTCCTTTGCCCACTGGCTGGGCGGCATGGGCATTCTGGTCTTCGTCATGGCGCTGCTGCCTTCTCTTGGGATCAGCGGTCAGAATGTGGCCAATGCGGAAACACCCGGACCGACGAAAGATAAAATCAAAGCAAAATTCTCAGATACTGCCAAGGATCTCTATCTGATTTACATCGGCATGACCATTCTCGAAACAATCCTGCTGGTATTCGGCGGCCTCAGCTGGTATGATGCACTGGTGCACACCTTCGGCACCGTGGGAACCGGCGGTTTTTCCTGCTATAACGACAGTGTCGGCCACTTCGGAAGCGCGTATGTGGAATGGATCATCACCATTTTTATGTTCCTGTCCGGCGTGAATTTCAACCTGTATTATCTGACGGGGAAAGGCGGTCTCTCCTGCCTGTACCGGGATGAGGAGTTCCGGTTTTATGCCTCGATTGTAGTCGGGTTCAGCGGAGTGATCTTTCTGTGCCGCAGCATCTTCGGCGGATTTGCCGCCATCGGGGAAACCCTGCGTGATACCGTGTTTCAGGTGGTTTCCGTCCTTACCACCACCGGTTACATGACCAACGACTTCGATACCTGGCCGACCTTCGGCAGAATGCTGATTTTCACTTTGTTCTTCGTCGGTGGCTGTTCCTCCTCCACCGGAGGAGGTGTCAAATGCGTGCGGGTTTTGGTCGCCATGAAACTGGTACGCCGCGGCATTTCCATCAAGCTTCATCCGCGCAGGATTGCCCATGTGACCCTGAACCGCCGGGAGCTGAACAACGACGTAGTGATTCACATCACCAATTTCATTTTTACCTATCTGCTCATTATGGCCTGCGGCTTCCTGCTGATCTCACTGAACGGTTTTGACTTTATGTCCAGCTTTTCAGCAGCAGCCACGTGCCTTGGCAATATCGGACCGGGATTTGGTACCTTCGGTCCATCCATGAACTTTTCCGTAATGTCAGACTTTTCCAAGCTGGTATGCTCCTTCCTGATGCTGTTCGGCAGACTGGAACTGTTTACCATGTTGGTTCTGTTCTCCAAACATTACTGGAATGCCAATAAGTGCTGATTATTTTTTCGGGAGTATATCTATGCATCTGAACTATCCTGTCATATTGAAGGTCACAGGGCTTCTGACTCTCATCGAGGGAATATCCATGCTGCCATGTGTTCTGACGGCCATGATCTATGAAGAATGGAATGCTGCCAGAGCCCTGTTTCCTGTAAGCATGTTCTGCATCTGCATCGGCTTCGTCATTATGACCCAGTTAAAATTTAACAAAATCCGGCTGAAGCTACACGAAGCTTTTCTGATCGCCTGTCTCAGCTGGATCTACTGTTCCATCATCGGTATGATGCCGTTTTATTTCAGCGGCTGCGGATTCACACTGATGGGCTCCTTTTTTGAGTCTGTGGCAGGCTTCACCACCACAGGCTGTACCGTGCTGAACCCAAATCTGCTTCCCATGGCGCTGCAGCTCTGGCGGGCTATCTGCCACTGGCTGGGCGGAATGGGAATTCTGATCCTGGTTCTCTCCATCTTCCCGATGCTGGGAATCAGCGGCCAGTTTGTCATGTCGGCAGAATCTCCCGGACCAGCCTTTGAGCGTCTGGGTATGAAGATCAGCGAAGCTGCCAAGTACCTTT
>JAEDMR010000008.1 GCA_016302925.1 Bacillota bacterium | reverse complement strand
GCTGCCAGCATGCCGTTGGCACGCGGTTCTTTCTCCCCTGCCTTCTCCGAAGACAGCAGCTCTCTGGCACTGGATCTTCCGATCTGGTGCAGACTGAAAAGAAAGAGCAGCACAAAGACCACCGCAAAAAACGCCGCTGTAAATCCCAACACATGAAAATTGACCGAAAACGTGTAGCTTGCCTCCAGGTTCAGCAGCCGGAACAGGCCCAGCTGACCGATTTTGGAAAGAAGCACGCCCAGCCCCATGCCCGGCACCAGACTGAAGACCGCCATATACACCGTCTCCCAGAACACAACCCGGGCGATGTGGATTTTGCCCAGGCCCAGCACGTTGTACAGGCCCAGCTCCGTCTTACGGCGCTTCATCAGGAAGCTGTTGGTGTAGAAGAGAAAAATCACCGAAAAGATGCCCACCACGATTACGCCCAGCCCCAGGATGAACTGCAGGGTCGTGCCCGACTGGAAGGCCGTGACCTCCGGATCCTGGTTCAAATGGAAAACGATATAAAACATCATGATGATGCCGGATGTCGTCAGCATATAGGGCAGATAGATTTTTTTGTTCTTGGAGATATTGTTCCAGGCCAGCTTCGGGAAAAATGCCGCATTGTTCATTCCGTTCATGGACGCTCACCTCCCGCCCGTCTTGTTTTTTCGCCGGACGCCAGCAGGGTCAGCGTCTGGGAGATTTTCTCGAACAGCTCCTCATTGCTGCTGTCCCCGCGGTAGATCTGATGGAACACCTGCCCGTCCCGGATGAACAGAACCCGACCTGCATGGCTGGCTGCCTTGGTGGAATGGGTTACCATGAGCACGGTCTGTCCGGCCCGGTTGATGTCGGCAAACAGGCTCAGAAGCTCATCGGCAGAGCGGGAATCCAGAGCGCCGGTAGGTTCATCGGCCAGGATCAGCTTCGGACGGGTAATCAGTGCCCGGGCCACTGCGGTTCTCTGTTTCTGCCCGCCGGAGATTTCATAAGGATATTTCCGCAGCAGGCTGTCGATCTCCAGCTTCTCGGCCAGCGGCATCAGCTGCTGTTTCATCTCCGGATACTTTTTTCCTGCCAGCACCAGCGGCAGCAGAATGTTATCTTCTACGGAGAAATTATCCAGCAGGTTGAAATCCTGGAAGACGAAGCCCAGGTTTTCGCGGCGGAATGCTGCCACCTGAGACTCCTTCACGGACGCCAGATGGATGCCGTCCAGAACCACCTCGCCGCTGGTCGGTGCATCCAGTGCTGCCAGAATGTTCAGCAAAGTGGTTTTGCCGGAGCCCGATTCCCCCATGATGGCCACAAACTCCCCTTCTTCTACGGTAAATGACACATTGGACAGAGCCTGCACCTTGGCTCCGCCGAACCGGGTGGTATAGATTTTTTTCACATTGTTGACTTCAAGTATTGCCATTGTCTCAAATCCTCCTTGTGTATCCATCATACCAAAAAAGGAAATGCACTGCCATAACAGCAGCCTTACATTTCCTCCGGTTTTTCTTACATTTCTGTCACTTTGAAAGGATCGGCGCAGGCGAGGCGTGCTGACAGGCGGCCGGTCACTCTGTCTTCACAGCCTTCCGGGACAGGTCCAGACGGATCTCCGTTCCCTTCCCCGCCTCCGAGACCGCCGCAATGCCGTGGCCCAGATTGCGGCAGATCCTGCTGCAGAGATAGAGACCCAGGCCGGTGGATTTTTTATCCGTTCGTCCGTTGCAGCCGGTATAGCCTTTTTCGAAGATTCGCGGCAGGTCTTCTGATGCGATGCCGATGCCGTTGTCCCGGATCACCAGCACCGAATCGTCTTCCATACAGATTTCAACGCAAGGGTCTGGCTTTCCCGCCGCTTCCGTATATTTCAGACTGTTGGAAAGAATCTGCTCCATGACAGCCAGGAGCCACTTTTCATCCGTCAGCACCTTGCGGTTCAGCGGTTCATACACCAGTCTGCAGCGGCTGCGGATAAAGACCGGCGCAAACTTTCGCACGGCCTGCCGGACGATGTCATCCAGATCATATTCAGCGATGACATAGTCAGACACCTGTCCCGAAAGGCGCACATAGCAGAGGACCATCTCCACGTACTGCTCCGTCCGGAACAGCTGGTCCAGGAGACTTCCCCGTGTCTCCTCGTCCATCTCTCCGCTCTGAACCAGCAGCTTCATGGCCGCGATGGGCGTCTTGATCTGATGGGCCCACATGGTATAATAGTCCAGCATATCCGTATATTTGCGGTCGGCCTGAAAGGCCTTTTCCTTATCGTTCTGAAAGGCCGCACGGATGATGTTCTGATAGTCCTCTTCCAGCAGGTCCTTCGGCAGGGGAAGGTGATGCAGGGAGTCAGTCACTTCCTTTTCCATATGGACCAAAATCCGGTGCCGCCGCACATAGACCGAAAAATCCCAGACTCCTGCTGCCAGCCCTGCTGCAGTGCAGAGGGTCAGGGCATACAGGTTCACTGCTGCCGGAACCCGGAACAGAAAAAGCACCATCGTGTAGATCGCTGCACAGGCAGGCAGCACGGCCAGACCCACCCGGTGCTGCCGCAGATATCCATGCAGAAGCCGTTTCATCGCATCCACCTCACTCTATGATATATCCCATCCCCTTGCGGGTGGTAATGAAATCCGTCAGCCCCGTCTGCTCCAGCCGCTTCCGCAGCCGGTTCACATTGACGGTCAGGGTGTTTTCGTCTACAAAGCTGTCGGTGGCCCAGAGCCGCTCCATCAGGCTCTGGCGGCTCACCACCGTCCCCCGGTTTTCCAGCAGGCACTGGAGAATCTTCTGCTCATTCTTCGTCAGTTCCACCTTCCGGCCCTGCCATGCGAGAGATCCGTCGCTGAGATTCAGCACGGCACCCCGGTGCTCCAGCACGGACATCTGCCCGCCGAAATCATAGGTCCGCCGCAAGATCGCCTGCAGCTTGGCGGTCAGCACCTGCAGGTCAAAGGGCTTGCTGATGAAATCATCTGCACCCATGTTCATGGCCATGATCATATTCATGTTGTCCGCTGCTGAAGACAGGAACACGATGGGAACCCTGGAAAACTTCCGGATCTCACTGCACCAGTGGTATCCGTTGAAAAAAGGCAGGGTAATGTCCATCAGCACCAGCTGCGGGTCGAAATCCACAAACTCTGCCAGTATATTCTGAAAATTTTCACTGCAGGCTACCTCAAATCCCCAGCTGGAGATATGCTTTTTCAGCACCCCTGCGATATCTCTGTCATCTTCCACGATATAGATCCGGTACATAAAAAAACCTCCCGTACGGAAAAAGTATACCATACGAGAGGCCAATAATACAGCTTTATTTCAGATGGACTGCACTCTATTTCAGACGAGTTTCCTTGCCAAGCCGGTCGAAGTAGCTCTTTGTCTCTGCTGCCACCACGCCGCTTAATGCCACCAGGGCGATCAGGTTCGGAATGGCCATGAAACCGTTGAAGATATCGGCGATGGTCCATACTGCTTCCACCGTCAGGAACGGTCCGATGAGCACAGCCAGGATGTACAGCCAGCGGTATCCGGTGAGAATTCCCTTCTTCTTGCCGCCGATCAGGTATTCCAGACACCGTTCGGAATAGTAGTCCCATCCCAGAATGGTGGTGAAAGCGAAGAAGGCAAGGCACAGCATCAGGATGAAAGAACCGACCTGGTTATCCCACGGCAGGCCTGCGCCAAAGGCATTGGCCGTCACTGCCGCACCTTCCAGCCCCTCCACATGGTTGGAGCCGGTGACCAGAATGGTCAGACCGGTCATCATGCAGACGATGATGGTATCCATAAAGGTTCCGGTCATGGAAACCAGACCTTGGCGGGCAGGCTCCTTCGTCTGAGCAGCTGCCGCTGCAATCGGTGCGGAACCCAGGCCGGCTTCGTTGGAGAAGACACCGCGGGCCACGCCCTTCTGCATGGCGATGAAGATGGCGCCCATCATGCCGCCGGCAGCAGCACGAATTCCAAAGGCTCCTTCGAAAATGGATATAACCACTGCCGGGATCTCCGCTGCGTTATATACCAGAATGGCGATACAGATCACCACATACATTACAATCATAAACGGAACCACGATGGTGGAAACGGTGGCGATTCTCTGAATCCCTCCGATGACAACCAGTGCAGTCGCCACAGCTACCACGATGGCCGAAATCACGATGGCCCAGGAATAGCTGTTTTCACCGATGGTGATGGCGATATGGGTGTTCTCCGGATCGGCGAAGTTCTTCACTGCGTTTGCCACACCGTTGACCTGTGTGATGGTTCCGATGCCCAGCAGGCCGGCACCCACGCCGAAGAAGGCAAAAATCTTTGCCAGCCACTTCCAGCCGGAGCCCATGCCTTTTTCTATGTAATAAAACGGTCCGCCCAGCGCATGGCCGTCTGCATCAATGGTTCTGTACTTGACCGCCAGCAAGCCCTCCGAATACTTGGTGGCCATACCCAGACAAGCCGCCAGGAACATCCAGAACAGAGCCCCAGGGCCGCCGGCCAGAATGGCGCTGGCTACACCTACGATATTACCGGTACCTACGGTCGCCGACATGGCGGTACAAAGTGCGCCGAAGCTGGACACTTCGCCCACTCCGTCCTCTTCGTTCTTTACCATGTACTTCAGTGCCAGTCCCAGCTTCCGCAGCTGAAGCCCCTTCAGACGAATGGTCAGCAGAATACCGGTACCCATGATGAGACACAGCATAGGGACGCCCCATGCGATGTCATCTGCCGCTTTGAGAAATTCCATAAAAGTCATTGTTTCCATCTCCTCTTTTTCTTGGCTGTCACGCCGCCTTTCTTCCGGCGCAGCCGCATATTAAGCAAAACAAAAAAGCCGAATCTTTCGATTTCGACTTCCAGAGAGATGACATAAGCTATTTAGGTGTTAACTATTTGCTCTGTCCTCTTTGCCTGAGATATCACAGGGGGTTTGCTTACTTCCTCCTGCTTAAACCTTCGGCGACCTTTCGGTGCTCTCCAGAGAGTATGGCTTAGTATACCATATATCCACAACCCGTGCAATACTTTTTTGTGCAAAAAAACAATTTCTTTACGGAATACATTTCTGCACCCAGACTCACATGTCCATGGGCGTCGTGTTTCTCAGGTTTCTCACGTTTTCAATTTTTCGCACGCAAAAAAGGACGCCAATGGCCCCATTTTTGTTCATTTGGCGTCACCTAGATGATCTAGGTATGCCTTTTGGAGCGGTATTTTATTACTTTATATCATGTTTAACCGTATTTCATTCACGAAACAGTATGGTTTATTTTTACTTTAAATAAATTTTATTCTATATTTAATATTTAATTCTATTATATGCAATTATTTTGCTTGCATTTCATTCCATTTTATATATACCTAGATGGTCTAGGTGACGCCAATCGGTCAAAAAGACCCGTTTGGCGTCCTTTTCGTTGTGAAGATCCGTCGGCACCCCGCAGGCACTCCGTCGGCACCCAGGTGAGCAACAAAGAAGAACGGAGTCTTTCCGTAGCTACTGTATCTCTTGGGGGAGCGGAAAAAAACCACACCATCAAAATCCATCAACTCGCCGTTTTCGTTGGTCCGGGTGATTTTCACTGCCTTCTTTCCGTTTTTCAGAGCTTCACTTCGGTAGTTTTGCCCCGGATACGAAGTCCACGTGCAAAATGTGGTCCGCCAGCGCTGCAACGGCTGTAAGATACCTTCGGTCCAAATCTATGCCTCCTTTCACATTGGTGCTAAAAAAAATCCACCATACAAACAGTGTACAGTGGATTTTATAAAAAAACGATTAATCAAAGGTTCGTATTTTTAGTTCTTTTCCAGACGCTCGTAGATTGCATCCAGTTCCTTCGTCAGCAGCAGGTCTCTGCCGAAGTTGTTTTCCTTGGCATATTCCTCAATGGTCACGCCCACATTGGATTCAAAGGTTTCCGCGTCCATGCCGACTGCTTCCAGCATGTCGTCCAGACCCTTCTGATATTCGTCTGCCGTCAGAACCATATCTTCCTTCTCTGCGATGGCGAAGGTGATCATTTCGCTCTTCACCTGATTCTGAGCTGCCAGCTTGATCTGCTCGTCAAACTCCTCCTGGGTCATGGCGAAAATTTCATCCAGGAATACTTCCCATTCTTCATAGCCGTACTGCTGTGCATAGTTTCTGTACTGGGTATCCAGAACCGATGCCACTTCGTCCACTCTTTCTTCCGGATACTGCAGCACTTCCGTCTCCTCGCTGAGTTTGGAGAAGATTTCATTCTTCAGATCATACAGCTGCTCATCATATTCCAGCTGCTCCAGTTCCTTCTTCACAGCCTCTCTGTACTCTTCCACCGTCTTCACATCGCTGTTTGCCTTGACGAACTCCTCATCCAGCTGCGGAATCACTTCCACTTCCTTGCTGAGAACCGTTACCACGAAGGTCACAGGCTGACCGGACAGTTCCTCATTCACCTCATACGGATCCGGGAACTGCAGATCCAGTGTCACCGGCTCGCCGATGGTGGCACCGTAGATTCCTTCCTGGAATCCGTCAATCATATTGGCAGCGCCCAGGGTCAGCTGATATTCATCGCTGTTCATGCCGTCCTGGGTAGAGCCGTCTGCCAGAGTACCCTTATAGGAGATTTTCACAGTGTCTCCCTTCTCTACGGTGCCCTCGGTCACACTCTCGGTGGTCGCCGCATCCTCCAGACGGGTCTGGATCTCTGCTTCCACATCCTCATCGCTGATTTCCACCACCGGTTCCGTTGTGGTATACACGTTATAATCCGGCAGGGTGATGTACTCATCCAGATTCAGTCCTTCATACGGATTCTCGATTTCCGCTGCCTTCTCGCCGCATCCGGTCATTCCGAAAAGGCATATGCACAGCAGCAGAATCAGCATCATTGAAATACTTTTTTTCATTGGTTTTCCCCTTTATTTTCTTTTTATATTTTTTGACTTCGCAAAATCTGTTCGCCCGGTGATTTTCGGACGTCTATTATTGTATCACAGAATCTGCGGAATTCCTATCCCTTTTTCTTCTTTTTGTTTCCGCTGACCACCACATAGACCATCATCAGCACTGTCGAAGCGTACGGAATGATGGAAGTCAGGTCAGCCGGCACACCCACGCTCTGCAGCCGCAGGCCCAGGGCCTGCAGGAATCCGAAAAGCAGCGCCGCCAGAAATACCTTCGGCGGATTGGCCATGCCGAACAGCACACAGGCAAAGGCGATGAAGCCCCGGTCTCCGCTCATGCCCTCGGTAAACATGGTCAGATACCCAAGAGACAGATGGGCGCCTGCGAATCCGCAGAAAATGCCGCAAAGGACGCTGGCCAGGAATTTCATGCGAACCGGACTGATGCCGGCAGTTTCCAGCGACTGCGGATGCTCCCCGGCTGCCCGCATCCAGAAACCGTAAGGCGTCCGATACAGAAAGAGCCAGGTGAGAAACACAAGGACCCATGTCACATAGACAAACATGGAATTATCGTTCAGCAGAGGCCCCAGGAACGGGATATGATCCAGGAAGTCCAGATGGATCTTCGGCAGACCCACGATGCCCTTATCCGAAAAGGTCCCCTTCACGCCGAAGATAGACCGGAGCAGGTATACCGTCAGTGCACCGGCGAAGGTATTCAGCGCCATACCGATGATAAACTCATCGCTTTTCAGCTTCACCACAAACAGCGCAAAGAACAGACCCACCAGGATGCCCATGGCAACGGCAGCCACCACTCCCAGCGCTGCACTGGACAGAGTGAAGCTGACTGCCACGGCCACGAAAGCCCCCATCAGGATCATGCCATCCATACCGATGTTCATGATGCCGGCATGCTCCGTCAGAAGTCCCCCCATGGCAGCCAGCACCACCGGCGTGGCGGACCGGAGCGTATTCTGCAGAAGTCCCATGTTAAACACTTCTAAAATCTGATTCATCCCTTCTGCACCTCCTTTTCCGCATCCATGCTGATTTTTTTACGGGCTTTCTTCTGAAGCTGCCGTGCACTGAAGGCTCTGGAAATACCGCCTTCTGCAGCCATCAGGAAAATAATGATGGCGAAAATGATATCCGAAAGCTCATGGGAAATTCCCGTGGAAAGCTCCATGGCGCCGGCACCGATATCGATGACGGCGAAGAAGAAGCTCATGAGAATGATTCCCAGCGGGCTGTAATTCATGATCATTGCCACCAGCATGCCGTCGAAGAAGAACTCGTTGCTGATGGTCGGCAGGAACCGGTGCTGGTACCCGTATACCTCAAACATGCCAACCAGACCGCAGATGGCACCGGAAGCCACCATGGCCCAGATCATGATTTTATCCTTTTTCAGGCCCGAGAAAAAGGCAAACCGCGGATTTTTTCCCGTCACCTTCATTTCCAGTCCGATGCTTGTCTTCTCCATGATGTACCAGCAGAGGAAGGCGATGACCGCACTGTAAAAGATGGCAGTACTCAGATTGGAACGGGCGATGACCTGTCCGAACACAAAGTTATCCGGCACCGCATCGGTGGCTCCGGAAATCCCCTTGTCAGCGGATTTCAGCGGCCCGTTGCACAGCCAGGTGCAGAAGTAGATTGCCACCGAATTGAGCATGATGGTGGTGATGACCTCGCTGACATTCAGCTTCACCTTCAGGACCGCCGGAACCCAGGCATAAAAGCCGCCTGCGATGATGGCTGCAGCAAATGCCAGAGGCACAACGATGACCGGAGACAGGCCGCAGAGCCATATCCCCACCACCGTGGCTGCCATGCCGCCCAGGTACAGCTGTCCTTCACCGCCCACATTGAACAGGCCGGCTCTGGCGCCCACCGCCGTAGCCAGACCGGTCAGACAGAGGGTCAGCATCTTGGCCAGGGTGTTTCCGAATACTCTGGAGGAACCGAAGGCGCCCTTCAGCATGGCGCTGTAACCGGCCGCCGGATTATATCCGGTCACCATCATCAGCAGTGCACCGATGAGAAAAGCTGCCAGAATACTGAGAGCCAGCGATACCAGATAGTTCCGGTTGTCCGCTATTTTTTTCAGAATGCCCTTCATCCTACGCCTCCTCCTTTCTGTTTCCTGTCATATAGTAACCGATTTCCATTTTATCGATTTTTCCGGCTTCAAACTGGCCGGTAACTCTTCCTTCGTACAAGGTGATCACTCTGTCTGAGAGCCGCAGCACCTCGTCCAGATCGGCGCTGACCAGCAGGATCGCACATCCCTCATTCCGCTTGGCAATGATCTGCTTGTGAATAAATTCCATGGCACCGATATCAACGCCCCGGGTCGGCTGGGCGATGACCAGAATCGGTGTATCGAAGGAGAACTCCCTCGCAACCACCACCTTCTGCATATTTCCCCCGGACAGAGACCCCGCCCCGGTCTCGATACCGGCACCCCGCAGATCATATTTTGTGAAGAGATCCGACGCGTAACGGGCGATGGAGGACTGGCGCAGATGGATGCCTTTTTTCGCAAACTCCGGCCGCCGCTCTTTTCCGATGATCAGATTTTCCTTCACCGAGGACTGGCTGGATACCCCGGTGGCGATCCGGTCTTCCGGTATATGGGCCAGGCCCATGTCCCGGATTTCGCCCGGTGTTTTGCCCGATGCATTCTGACCGGCGATGTGAATCTCTCCGCTGCGGAGCGGCCGCATGCCGGTGATGACCTCCAGCAGCTCGCTCTGGCCGTTGCCTTCGATGGCTGCAATCCCCAGAATCTCTCCTGCCCGGACCCGGAGAGAAACGCCGTTGACCGCCGGCAGACCCCGGTTGTCGTCCGCATGGACGTCCCGCACGTCGATGAGCACCTGCCCCGGCGTTCCGGTCTTTTCCAGCTGATCCAGCAGCACTTCCCTGCCTACCATCATGGACGCCAGGATCCGTTCATTCACATTCTTCGTTTCCTCTACACCGATGAGCTTTCCCTGCCGCATGACGCCCACACGGTCGGAAATTGCCATGACCTCGTACAGCTTATGGGTGATGATGATCACTGTCATATTCTTTTCTTTTACAATGCGGCGGATGACGGCGAAGAGTTCTTCCGTTTCCTGGGGCGTCAATACCGCCGTAGGCTCATCCAAAATCAGGATCTCCGCTCCCCGATAAAGCGTCTTCAAAATCTCAACCCGCTGCTGCAGGCCGACGCTGATTTCGCCGACGGTAGCCTTCGGATCCACCTTCAGCCCGTATTCTGCCACCAGGTTTTCTGCTTCTTTCTCTGCCTGTTTCAGATCGTAAAAGAAGCCCATCTTCCGCGGCTCACGGCTCAGGACGATGTTCTGTGCCACCGTAAAGGACGGTACCAGCATGAAATGCTGGTGCACCATACCGATGCCGGCGGCGATGGATTCTCCCGGTTCATGGCGGGTAAGCTTCCTGTCCTTTATGTAAATCTCTCCGCTGGTCGGCGTGTGGATTCCGTAGAGGATATTCATCAGCGTACTCTTTCCCGCACCGTTTTCGCCTACCAGCGCGAAAACCTCACCTTTCCGGATATCCAGAGAAACATCGTCATTGGCCAGTACCCCCGGAAACTGCATGGAAATATGATCAAATTTTATTATGGTATCCTGCACCTTCTGTTCCCTCATTTCGTTTCGTAATATAAAGAAGGCGCAGCGCATGAAACGCTACGCCTTTTTCAGCGATACATTGTGACTACTGTCTTGTATTCTGCTACTGTCTTGTGGTTTCCACTTCGATTTCACCGTTGATGATCTTTCCGGCCATGTCTTCCACTTCACTCTTCAGAGAGTCCGGAACCTGCTGGGTGGATTCTTCGTCACCGTAAGCGATGGAGATGTATCCGTTGGCCATATCGGTCACCAGGACCTTACCGCCTTCCCAGGTGCCTTTATCAGCGAAACCAGCGATGGCATCGTAGATAGACTGACCCACTTCCTTCTTCATGGAGCAGATGATGACATCATCATATTCCGGATTGGTCAGCTTCTGGTCTGCATCCACGCCGATGGCATAGAAGCTCTTCTCCTGTGCCGCTTCGAAAATTCCGTTTCCGGTATTGCCTGCCACGTTGAAAATCACGTCGGCACCCTTGTCTGCCAGGGTCAGGGCACATTCCTTACCCAGAGCCGGGTCTTCATAATCACCTGCGATGATGGTTTCCACCTTGATGTCAGGATTTGCATATTCTGCACCCTGTTTATAGCCTACCAGGAAGTCACCGATGACGTCTCCGTCATCGCCGCCTACTGCGCCAACCACACCGGTCTTAGACATCTGTGCAGCGATATAACCAGCCAGGAAGGAACCTTCATTCTGTGCATAAGTGATGCACAGCAGGTTCGGAATATCTGCGATGGTTTCCACCGGGTTATCAACGAAGATGAACTTCGTATCCGGATATTCCGGTGCAACCTCCTCGATCTCATAGCATTCCCAGCCCACTGCCACAACGAAGTCGGAGACTTCTGCGGCATCCATCAGCTTCTGCTTGATTCCTTCCTTGTTGCACTCTATATAGTTTACAACAATGCCCTTGTCTGCTGCCAGCCGGTCTGCACCATCCTTGGCGGAGTCGTTAAAGGACTTATCGCCAAATCCTGCAGAAACGACAACGGTGACGGTCAGGGCATCGTCTTCTGCCTCTTCTCCGCCGCAGCCCACCAGAGCGAACAGGGACAGAATCAGAGCCAGAACGACTAAAAGTGAAATACTCTTTTTCATTTTTTCCTCCGTTATCATAGAATAAAAAATTCCGACGCATACATTATACCACCGGGAAACATAAAAAGCAAGAAAAAACCCGCGGCACCTGGAATGCCCGGGTTTTTCCCATTTGTTTTATTTTTTCCCCAGATATGCTTCTTGAATTTTCGGGTCTTTGATCAGGTCGCTTGCCTTGCCGGATGCGGTGATGACACCCTGCTCCAGCACATAGGCCTCATCTGCTACGGACAGTGCCTTAAAGGCATTCTGCTCCACCAGCAGAATGGTTTTCCCCATGGCTTTGATCTCTTTGATGATCTCAAAGATGGTGTTGATCAGCAGCGGCGCCAGTCCCAGGGACGGTTCATCCAGAAGGATCAGCTCCGGTGAGGACATGAGTCCCCGGCCCATGGCCAGCATCTGCTGCTCCCCGCCGGAAAGTGTGCCTGCGATCTGTTTTTCTCTTTCCTTCAGCCGCGGGAAGAGTTCATACACCCTCTCAAAATCTGCTTCCGTGGCTTTTTTGTCATTGCGCAGATATGCACCCATCTTCAGGTTTTCCTGCACCGTCAGGTTGGCGAAAATGATCCGCCCTTCCGGCACCTGGCAGATTCCGCTTTTCACCACGTTATGGGCCTGGGTCGGCAGAGGCTTTCCTTCAAACTCGATGAAGCCCTGATATTTCACAATGCCGCTGATGGAATTCAGGAGAGAGGATTTCCCCGCACCGTTGCTGCCGATGATGGTCACGATGTTTCCCTTCTGCACATCGATGTCCACACCGCGGATGGCATGAATGCCGCCGTAATATACGTTCAGATCTCTGACTTTCAGCATGCTGTGCTTTCCTCCTTTCCCAGATATGCTTCCACCACATCTTTGTTGTTCTGGATCTCTGACGGCACGCCCTCTGCAAGGAATTTACCGAAGTTCAGCACATAAATCCGGTCGCACAGTTTCATGATCAGATCCATATGATGTTCGATGATCAGTACGGTCAGATGGAATTTATCCCGGATTTCCTTTATCAGATCCAGCAGCGCCAGAGTCTCTTCCGGGTTCATGCCGGCTGCCGGTTCATCCAGCAGCAGCAGCTTCGGATCCAGTGCCAGTGCCCGGGCGATCTCCAGCTTTCTCTGCAGGCCGTACGGCAGATTTGCGGCTGTCATTTCACGGTAGTCCCACAGCCCCATCATTTTCAGAAGCTCTTCTGCTTTTTCCCGCAGTTCTTCCTCCTGGCGGGTGATACTCTTCGCCCACGGAAGGACCACTTTCGTAAACGGGATCTTTCTCGGCAGGAAAGATACACCCAGGCCGTAGTCCGCACTTCTGTGGCAGGCGGTCAGTACGTTCTCATAGACCGACAGCTTCTTAAACAGACGAATATTCTGGAAGGTACGTGTAATGCCCGCTTCTGCAATCTGGAACGGCTTCATGGGATGCCAGAACAGCCTCCGTTTCGCACCTTCGATGATTCCGCCGCCGTACGGATCTGCCTCTGCGATGACCTGATCGCCGAAGGTAATGGTTCCTTCCGTCAGGGAATATACTGCGGTGATCAAATTAAAGATGGTGGTCTTCCCGGCACCATTTGGTCCGATCAGTCCGAAAATTTCTCCTTCTTTTATGTTGAAGCTCACATCTCCCACGGCGGTCAGACCGCCGAACCGCTTCGTTACATGATCCAGTTTCAATACATCTTTCATGCCGATTCACCTTCTTCCTGCAGCACCGGCGGTTCATTCTTCTTACCCTTCTTGCCCTTGCCGCCGGACAGTTTTCTCTTCGCCCATTTTGCCACATCGGTCAGCTCCATGCCGCCCATGAGACCCTGGGGCCGCGTAATCATTACCAGAATGACCGCCGCGCCGTAGAAGACCAGACGCCAGCTGGCGAAGGCACGGAACAGCTCCGGAATAAAGGTCAGGAAGAAGGCGCCGATGACGCTTCCGCCGATACTTCCCAAACCGCCGAAGATCACCATGATGGTCAGCTCGGTGGATTTTGTCAATTGGAACATCAGAGGCTGCAGATACCCCAGATAGTGGGCATACAAGGCACCGCCGATGGCTGCATAGGCAGCAGAAATGGCGAAAGAAATCATTTTGTAACGGAATACATTGATGCCGATGGCCTGCGAAGCCAGCTCCTCTTCCCGGATGGCGATCATATTGCGGCCGTGACGGGAATGGATCAGCAGAACCATGGCAACTACCGCCAGAAAACAGATGACCAGTACCATTTCAAAGGTGGTGACCATCGGAATGGAAGACAGGCCTCTGGCACCGCCGAAAAAGTCCAGGTTGTCGAAGATCAGACGGACCGATTCCCCGAATCCCAGGGTGGCGATACAGAAATAGTCTCCCTTCAGTCCCAGGGTGAAATACCCGATGAGGAAGGACATGATCATGGCGACCACGGCGCCCAGGACCATGGCCACCAGGAACGGCATATGATAATGTAACGTACAGATTGCCGACACGTAGGCGCCGATGGCCATGAAGCCGGCATGGCCGAAGGAAAACAGACCTGTGAAACCGGTCAGCAGGGAAAGCCCCAGTACCACCATCAGGTTGACGCCCACCAGGATGAGTATCCCTTCGATATAAAACCAACTGAACATATACCCACCTCCTTATGCCTTATCTTCCGTGATCTTGCCCATGATGCCCGACGGCTTGATGACAAGAACAACGATCAGCAGGGAAAACGCGATCAAGTCTCTGTAGTTGGAGGCGATATAGCCTGCGCCGAAGGTCTCGATGAGTCCCAGCAGAATGGAGCCGATCACGGCGCCCGGCAGGCTTCCCAGACCGCCGAAGACAGCTGCCACGAAAGACTTATTGGTGATGACACCGATCTGCGGATATACGGTATATTTCATGCCGAACAGCATTCCGGCCACACCGGCCAGCATACCGCCCAGCAGGAAGATCACGAAGATGATCCTGTTTACGTTGACCCCCATCAAATTGCTTCCTTTGGCGCTGTAGGAGCAGGCACGGATGGCCAGACCGACTTTGGTCTTTTCAATGATGAATACCAGCAGGACCAGGCTGATGGCTGCAATGACGAACATGAGCACATCGATTCTGCTGATGGAAATGCTGCCGAAGGTGAACGGCTCTCTGGAGATCATCTGCGGATACGTGCGGAAGGTCGGTCCGATCGTTACGATCACCAGATTTTCCAGGAAAATGGAAGCACCCATGGCGGAGATGATGAAGTATAAGCCCGGCGCGTTCCTCTTTCGCAGCGGGCGGTAGGCGATCTTTTCGAGAACCACTGCCACCAGTCCTGCCAGCAGAGCCGCGATGATCAGCGCCCCCAGGAACGGCATGCCGCCGATCAGCGTCACTGCGTACAGACCGAAGTATGCACCCAGCATGATCACGCCGCCGTGGGCGAAGTTGGAAAAGTTCAGAATGCTGTAAACCAGCGAATAGCCAACTGCCATCAGTGCATATATGCTGCCGATGGAAAGGCCGTTGATAAACTGTTGAATAAAAACACTCAAGGGTTCCCCTCCTTTCCTCCTGCGAGGTTTTTTTGAAAAAGGGGCAGACCATGCTGCCCCTTTTCACAAGCTCTGTTTTCTCTTCGTTTCCTTAGTTTTCCGGTGTATATCTCATGACAAACTTGTATTCATATCCGTCTGCTGCGGAGTCGCTCGGTACGATCTGCTGAATCGCAGCTTCCTTGCCCACCGGATCGTGGGTGTCTTCACCCAGCTTGATGGTTCCGGTCACGCCGGCAACCTCTACCTGGGTCAGTGCTGCTGCGATGGCTTCGGAATCTGCACTGCCGGCCTTTTCGATGGCGGCGATCAGAACCTGGAATGCGTCATGTACCATGTAAGCGTTGATTTCCGGTGCGGTGCCGTATTCTTCGGTGTAAGCAGCCGTTACTTCGGATGCTGCAGGGTCGTTATAGTCAAAGTGGTTTACCACATAGCTGCCGTTGATGGCGTCGCCTGCCATTTCAAACAGGGTATCGGAAGGCCAGCCGTCGCCGCCCATCAGGATGGCGTCGATGCCCAGATCTCTGGCCTGGTTTGCGGACAGTGCCACTTCCTTATAGAAGTAAGGCATCAGGATCACGTCCGGATCTGCTTCTTTGATCTTCGTCAGCTGCGGTCTGAAATCCGTGTCCCCGGACTTGAAGCCTTCCTGTGCGACAACCTTGCCGCCCTTGGCTTCGAAGGTTTCCACGAAGAACTGGGTGAAGCCCTGGGAATAGTCACTTGCCACGTCGTACAGAACCGCTGCGGTCTTGGCGCCCAGCTCATCTGCTGCGTAGCCGCCTGCTACTGCACCCTGGTACGGGTCGGTGAAGCATACACGGAAGTTGAATGCGTTGACGGAGCCATCGGTATTCACGGTGATGGCCGGGTTGGTTGCTACCGTTGCGATATCAGGTACTTTTCCTTCGTTCAGCGCACCCTTGATGGCGATGGCTGCTGCAGAAGCGTTCGGTCCCAGAATCGCGCATACCTTATCGTTGGCAATCAGTCTCTTGACTGCGTTTACGGACTCGTTGGCGTCGCCCTTGGTATCATATTTTACTAGTTCCAGCTTTTTGCCTAACACGCCGCCGGCTTCATTCTGCTGGTCGATGTACATCTGCAGTGCCTGGCTTTCGCAGGTGCCCCACGGCGCCTGGTCACCGGTCAGTGCGCCGATCCAGCCAACCTTGATCACATCGGAACCGGTTTCCTCTGCTGCCCCCTCTTCGCCGCTGCTGCCGCAGGCCGCCATACTGAAGACCAGGATCAGTACCAACAGAACGGATAATAACTTCTTCATACCATTTCTCCTTTCTCTTCACATTCCGGCAGGACCCCTCCTGCCGAATGCCCTTTTCACCCTGATTATACGGACAGGATTCACAAAACTTCACCCGACTTCAAAAAGTTTCATACCGCTTCAAATAGACTCCAATTCCTTCGGAAATCTTCAGAAGCTGAGCAGTTTCTTCACTTGTCCGACGCAATCGGCATAGATATACTGTAGATATACGGTATCTGCGGGATCTGCGAAATCTGCGGGATCTATGGCAAAAAACTCTGCCGCCTGATTCCTTTCGCGGTGAAAGTGCAGTGAAAAGCATGAAAGAGGTGTGCATATGAGATTTTATATACTGGATGATACGATTGGTGCTGTAAAAGCACTGAAAAGCATGATCAAATCCCGCAATCTGGGAGATGTCGTCGGTGCCCAGACCAGTTCCGAAAAAGCGGTGGAAGAAATCCGCGCCAAAAAACCCGACATCGTGGTTCTGAATCTTCTGATGCCCGTAAAAGATGGAATTACCGTGGTGAACGAAATAAAAGAGACCAATCCGGAAATTGATTTCGTCATGGTCTCTCAGGTTGTAGACAAAAATATGGTTTCCGATGCCTATCAGGCCGGCATCGAATTCTTCATCAATAAGCCAAATAACTTGATTGAAATTGAAAGTGTTCTCCGACGGGTCGCTGAAAAACGGCAGATGGCTTTTATGCTCCGTGAAATCCGCTCCGTCATGAGCACCACCCAGACAGGCTCCCCATCCATATCCCGGAAGCCATCTGAAGATACCCTTCCAAAAGTCCGAAAAATCCTGGGTTCCGTGGGCATGCTGGGGGAAAGCGGCACGAAGGACATCATCCACGTCTGTCAGATGATGAAAAAGGAAAATGCGTCCTATGACAGCAAGTCCACCCTCAATACATACGCCTTTTCCCTGGGGGAAGATCCGAAGATCGTCAGGCAGCGGATCCGCAGGGCTGTGAAGCGCGGACTCACCAATACCGCCGCTCTGGGGATTGAGGATTACTACAGTGATCTCTTCGAACAGTACGCCCACTCCCTCTTCAACTTCGACGCAATCCGCAGCGAAATGGATCTCCTCCGCGGGAAATCCGCCTACGGCGGCCGCCCATCCATCGACAAATTTTTCGAAGGACTGCAGATGCTCTGCGAATTGTAAATTATATACATTATTTACAGTAATAATTTTCAAGTCATCCCGTAAAGTCGTCTTTTTTTCATTTTACGTGGACGTTTTTACAGTTTCTGGGTTCTCGCTCCCGTGGAACACACCCTCTCTTTGCTGTGGGTGCTCCGTTTTCGACATTTCCCAACAAAATCCGACATTTTTCTACACATTTTTTCTCGTACTTCCGTGGATTGCCTCTCCGTTCTCTGCCTCAATGCAGAAAAAACTCCACGTAAATCGCAAAAATGGAGCATTTACGTGGAGTTTTCGTTTTCTATGCTATTCTATTCTATGTGCTCTGTCAGCCGATTATTTCATCGCTTCTTCCACCGCCACGGCCACGGCTACGGTAGCGCCGACCATCGGGTTGTTGCCCATGCCGATATAGCCCATCATGGCTACATGAGCCGGAACGGAAGAAGATCCTGCAAACTGTGCGTCAGAATGCATTCTGCCCATGGTATCGGTCATGCCGTAGGAAGCAGGACCTGCTGCCATGTTATCCGGATGCAGAGTTCTGCCGGTACCGCCGCCGGAAGCAACGGAGAAGTACTTCTTACCCTGCTCCACGCATTCCTTCTTGTAGGTACCTGCCACAGGGTGCTGGAACCGGGTCGGGTTGGTGGAGTTTCCGGTGATGGAAACATCAACCTTCTCGCTGTGCATGATAGCTACACCTTCCCGCACATCATCGGCACCATAGCAGCGGACTTTGGACCGCTCGCCCTTGGAGTACGGAATTTCACGAACCACTTTCAGCTCGCCTGTGTAATAGTCAAACTGGGTCTGCACATAAGTGAAGCCGTTGATTCTGGAAATGATCTGCGCAGCATCCTTGCCCAGTCCGTTTAAGATGACACGGAGCGGCTGCTTGCGGACTTTGTTGGCAGAGCGGGCGATACCGATGGCACCTTCCGCCGCAGCGAAGGATTCATGTCCTGCCAGGAAGGCGAAGCATTCGGTCTCTTCAGACAGCAGCATGGCTGCCAGATTGCCGTGACCCAGGCCAACCTTTCTGTCTTCAGCCACAGAGCCCGGCAGACAGAACGCCTGCAGACCTTCACCGATCGCCTTGGCTGCTTCGTTTGCCTTGGTGCAGCCCTTCTTGATGGCGATGGCAGCACCTGCCACATAAGCCCAGCATGCATCCTCGAAACAGATCGGCTGGATTTCCTTGGCGATGTCATACGGATTGATTCCCTTCGCCTTGCAGATCTCCATGGCCTCTTCCAGGCCGCCGATGCCGTTTGCTGCCAGTACGCCGTTAATCTTATCTATCTTTCTGTCGTAATTTTCAAATAATGCCATGTCCGTACCCCCTATTCTTCCCGCGGATCAATCTTCTTAACCGCTTCATCGAATCTGCCGTACTTTCCGCTTGCCTTCTCGATGGCTTCCATAGGGTCTGTGCCTGCCTTGATGGCATCCATCATCTTACCCATGTTTACATATTTATATCCGATGATGTTTCCCTCTTCATCAAGACCCACTTCGGTGATGTAGCCTTCTGCCAGCTCCAGGTATCTCGGTCCCTTGGCCTTGGTGGAATAAATGGTACCCACCTGGCTTCTGTGGCCTTTTCCCAGATCCTCCAGACCCGCACCGATGGCAAGTCCGCCTTCGGAGAATGCAGACTGGCTTCTGCCGTAAACGATCTGCAGGAACAGTTCCCGCATGGCCGTATTGATAGCGTCACATACCAGGTCTGTATTCAGCGCTTCCAGCAGCGTCTTTCCGATCAGGATCTCGCCGGCCATGGCTGCAGAATGAGTCATTCCGGAGCAGCCGATGGTCTCCACCAGCGCCTCTTCTATAATACCGTCCTTCACATTCAGCGTCAGCTTGCATGCACCCTGCTGCGGTGCGCACCAGCCGATGCCGTGGGTCAGACCAGAGATATCAGAAACTTCTTTTACCTGCACCCACTTTCCTTCCTGCGGAATCGGAGCAGGACCGTGATATGCTCCTTTGTTCACAGGGCACATCATCTCAACTTCTTTCGTATAAATCATGTTTTCCTCCTGTAGATTCTCTCACTGAAAAAATCTTATCGCTTCAATTACTATATCATTTAATTCGACAAAAGACAAGGTTTCTCAACGTTTCTTTTTTTGGCAAAATCCGCTCGCCCCATATGCCATGGTCTGCCGCAGTGCTTCTTCCTTCGGAATGCCGGCAAGGCGCAGTTTATGGGCATACGCCAGACATTCTTTGAACGCCGGGCCTGGCTTCATGCCCTCTTTCACCAGATCTTCCCCTTTGACAAAAGGCCTGTCCATGATCTCCCGGTACCGGCACAGCCGGTCATACAGAAATGTCTCGTATGCTTCATTGATCACGGCGTCTGTCCGTCCCAGATTGTCTGCCCTGGCCAGCAGCAGCAGACCCTCCGGATCTTGCGACTGGTCAAACATCTTATTGGTGCTCTTTTCCTTCGACATCGCACCGGCAAGCATGTTTGGCTTCATATGAAGCCAGATCATATTCTTCACATAGGCCGTCAGCTTCCTGTTTCCCGTGATCCGGCCCATGAATCCTTCAGCGATTTCGATACCCTTGGTCTCATGGCCCAGGGCATGGATCCTTCCGTCCTCCCCTGCTGCGGTGGTCACTGCCTTGCCCAGATCGTGGCAGAGGGCAGCAAGCATGAAACCGAGGGCCGACGAAGAAGAAAGAGCCGAGCCGGCATATTTTGCCCCGTCACGAAGTTTTGCCGCCTGATCCAGTACCAGCATGGTATGATTCCACACATCCCCCTCCGGGTGGTGCACCGGGCTCTGCTCCACGCCCATAAGCGCAGAAAGCTCCGGGAACCAGTCCGAAAGCTGGTCCATCTCCCGCAGTACCTGAAAGAACACCGACGGCCGGGCCGCCTTCAGAAGAGCCTTTTCCAGTTCCCCGAAAACCCGCTCCGAAGGCAGCGCCGTCAGATCCATCGTTTTGCATAGTTCCACGGTTTCCGGTGCCACAGGGAAGCCGAACCGGGCCGCAAACTGCGCGCCCCGCAGCACCCGCAGCGGGTCCTCAATGAAGGAGCTGCTGTCCACATGGCGCAGAATGCCGCTTTCCAGATCCTGCAATCCGCCATAGGGATCCACGATCTCGCCGGTCAGCACATCTTCCATCATGGCGTTGACTGTGAAATCCCGCCGCCGGGCCGCCTTCGCCGGCCCCAGGAAGGGGTCCACATACACCTGAAAGTCCCGGTGCCCCCGCCCGGTGGCGGTCTCCTTCCGCGGCATGGCGATATCCAGACTGCAGCCCTTCAGCCCATAGATTCCGAAGCTCTTTCCCATCTCCGTGCGGCCGCCCAGATCGTCCAGAATCTGCTCCAGCTGCTCCGGCAGGATACCGTGGATCTCGATGTCGATGTCTTTGTTCATGATTATATTTTCCGTCGTGCCGGCAGGTTCTTCGGACCGCTGCTCGTCCATGATCCGGTCACGCACGTAGCCGCCTACGAAAAACGTGCGGCCGCCCTGCTTTCCCACCGCTTCCGCAATGGCGCGGGCCATAATGAAATCTTTGTTTTCCACGCTTCTTGACTTTCCTTATAAAATCAGATATACTATCACTTATTTTGCATCTTTTTCTGCATTGTATCACGGAAAAAATGAAAAGGCAATGTTGCATCGGAAGGAATTATCAATGAAAGAATCTGAGAGAAAGAAGCTTCTGGTCATCGGATCCACGGTGGCCGACATCATCATAGAACTGGACCGGCTGCCCGTCACGGCAGAAGATGTCCATATAAAGTCCCAGGCCATGTCTCTGGGCGGCTGTGCCCATAATGTTACCGACATGATCCGCCATTTCGACGTGCCATTCACACTGTTTTCACCGGTGGGAACCGGGCTCTACGGTGATTTCGTGAGAAGGGAGCTGGCGGTCAAAGGGATGGAATCTCCCATCTCTGTGCCTGACAGGGCAAACGGCTGCTGCTACTGTTTCGTGGAAGCATCCGGGGAGCGGACCTTTGTGGTGGACCACGGTGCGGAGTATCTGTTTGAAAAGGAATGGTTTGACCGCCTTGATCCGTCGGAATACAGCGCCGCATATATCTGCGGTCTGGAGATCGAAGAAAAGACCGGAAGCATCATCGTGGATTTCCTGGAACGATCCGGCCTGCCGGTGTTCTTCGCACCCGGACCGCGATTGAACCTGATTGATCCGGCCCTTATGGATCGAATCT